>NZ_NFHI01000022.1:0-41607 GCF_002159255.1 Massilimicrobiota sp. An80 | reverse complement strand
TTTAGAAACGGAATCACCATTTTCTAGCATGGTAAAAATCTCATTACGTTGATCAGCGGTCATATGTTTATTTTTAGAAATATTTTCATTCATATCATTAATCCAGAAAATGAGGAACAGATAATCAATAGCATATAACATTAAAATTCGTAAGACTAAATTCCACTTTATTTTTTAAAGTAGAATTTACTTTTACAATTAACCTTAATTTAAAAATTTATATAAAATTATAAAATAATGTATACATTTTTAGATAATTAAGTATAATATAAGTATGAAAGACGAGGGTGATATGTATGTCTTTACTATATTTGAAGGATGTTCTTTTAGAAGAACTTAATAGAAAACAGCGTGCTAAAAATGCTTTTGAAAAAAGATTAAAAGACGAATATGTTTATACTCAGATAAAAATAAAGATTATTTCTGGAAAAGAATATATATACGTATATTCTTCCAAAGAAAAAAAGGATAAATACATTGGAAAGTATACAAAAGAAAGGGAACAGGAATTACAGGAGTTTATTGATACAAGACATCAATTAATCAAAGAATTGGAAAGCGTTAAATCTGATATACCTATTCTTGAAAAAATGGTGAGTATGATATGATAAATAGAAATCCAAATCATTTAAAAGAAGTCGTTGATATTTTAAAAGATTATCATATTGAAAAATATGTCGTTCTTATAGGCTCATGGTGTGAATTATTTTATCAGGAAATATTGGATAGCTATGAAGCTAATATCAGAACAACGGATATAGATTTCTATTATCATGAAATGAAAAAACCTAATACAAGATTAGATTTTATAAAAACAATGGAAAAACATGGCTTCTTTTTTGATGAGTCGAGTTGTCCACCTAAAACAAAATTTTTCAGTAATGAATTGGAGATTGAATTTCTCACAAGGACAACCCGTAACATGAATCCTACTGAAAAGATTGAACCTCTCAATGTATATGCTGAGTGTTTATCGGAATGTGAAATGTTTGGAGATTCTCAAAATGTTATGACATGTTATCTAGAAAAATACGATATAGAAATGCAAATTCCTACTCCTGTTGCCTATTGTATGCATAAAATTCTCATAAACGATGCCAGAAAACCTGAAAAGCAGTTAAAAGACACAGAGAGTATCTATAAATTAATATCTTTTATTGAATATAATGATAAATATATTGAAGACTGGAAAAGAATATATACGAACTTTTCTAAAAAAGAGAAAAAAAGATTTAAAAACAATTTGCATAATTTAAACCTTGAGAGGCTGTTTGATATCATAGATGAGAAATAATATTCTCATCTATTTTCGTATTCATTGTTCATTTGTGAAAAATGATGCAAAAAATAAACGAGAAGAAAAAATATGATGATTTCTTATAGAAAAGTTTTCATATTTTCGAGGTAAAATATACTCTTGTTAAAGATAGTGATGAAAATAAGATATCTCATTAAAGATTTTATACATACAATACATGTTTTCATGTTTTTAACATTTTACTATTGATAGAGAATTGTTTTATAATAGAGTAAAGGAATAATGAAAGAGGAAGGATTTTGTTATGTTTAGAAACATGAGAAGAGTGAAAAATGAGATTTCTGTAGAAGAAGCTAAAGAGTTATTAAAAAAGAATAGAAGAGCAGCATTATCAGTTCATGGAGATGATGGTTATCCATATACAATTCCTATTAATTTTTATTATGATGAAGATGAAAATAAAATTTATTTTCATAGTGCAAAAGCTGGACATAAGATTGATGCAATAAAAAACAATGATAAAATATGTTTGACAACATGGGATGATGGTTATCTGATAGAGGGAGATTGGGCTTTTTATGTATCCTCTTGTGTTGTCTTTGGGCGTGCCAAATTGATTGAAGATCGTCAAGTCACAGAAGATAAAACGAGAACATTAGCTTTAAAATATTTCCCAACAGTAGAAGAAGTGGAATATGTCATTAAAAAGAGTATTGATCGTGTTCAACTGGTTGCTATTGAAATTGAACATATTTCAGGTAAGAAGATTCATGAAAAATAAAGGGTGTGTCTAAATCATGATCGACTTTGATTTATTTTAATTAGAAAAATAAGTCAAAATACAAAATATTTAGAAAATATTAAGAATTTGTACATTATTTTATTCTTTTTTTGGGGTTATACTTTTACTGAGGTGGAAAGTATGACTTTAAAATCAACGAAATGGTTAACAGTAGCAGGAACTGTTGCATTATGTCTATTTCTTGTTTATTTGGGACAAGCCCATTATTTGTCTCATCCAGAAAGTCTACAGTTATATTTAAAAAGAACAGGGGTTATCGCACCTGTTATATTCATACTTATTCAAATTGTACAGGTCATTATTCCAATTATCCCTGGTGGTGTCAGTAGTGGGATAGGTGTTATTGTATTTGGAGCTGTTGAAGGCTTTCTATATAATTATGTAGGATTGCTTATTGGTTCTTATATTGTTTTTCGATTAGTGAAAAAATATGGTCAAAATTTTATATTGAAAGTCACTGATCAAAAAACATATGATAAATATATTGGATGGCTTGATAAAGGTCAAAAATTTGAAATCTTTTTTTCTTTAGCCATTTTGTTGCCCGGTTTTCCAGATGATTTATTATGTATGATTGCTGGTCTTACCAGTATGTCAACAAGAAAATTTATGATAATTAATATTCTTTGTAAACCAATAGGATTGTTTTTCTATTCTTATGGAATAAAAGAGCTGTTAGGCATTTTAGGACAGTTCTTTTAAATGTTGAGCTTTGCCGTACAGATTAATACATATAAAAATGATTTGATTAAAGTGATGTTATATTGATATATCAAAAGAAGCCAATCGTTATGATTGACTTCTTTTTTTGAAATGAAACTTTTATAAAGTACACAAGAAATACACAAAATTTCCATAGTAATTTCATAACAATTTTATATGATGAATTTTGTAAAAAAGAAATGAAAAATAAGATTGATAAGGAATGATTTTATGGCTTTTAATACATTGGTTTTTTTATTGTTTTTCCTATTTGTTTTAGTCGGAAGCTTTCTTGTTCCCGCAAAGTGGAAATGGGTTTTTCTGTTGCTTTCCAGTTACTTTTTTTATTGTTATGCAAGTGTGAAGTTCTTGATATTTATTTTGTTGACGACACTGAGTTCTTATATGGCCACTCTGTATATGGGCAAGCAATATCAGATGGAAAGGAGTCAAACATCAACAAAAGAATATAAAAAGAAATGTCATTTGAAAAGAAAAAGAGTACTGATTCTCACATTAGTATTGAATTTTGGAATCTTATTATTTTTAAAATATTTTAATTTCTTTTCAGAAAATATGAATCATTTATTAGAAACATTGTCTTTGGGAAGTCAGATACCAACACTTCATCTGATCTTACCATTGGGAATTTCTTTCTATACATTTCAGACCATGTCTTATGTTATTGATGTTTATTGGGGGAAAATTGAACCAGAACGCAATCTGGCAAAAGTGGCTTTATTTGTGTCTTTCTTTCCACAAATTCTTCAGGGACCTATTGGTAGATTTAAAGATCTGGCTCCCCAACTTTATGCACCCAAAAAGGCAAGTTATCGTGATTTGAAATTTGGCTTACAGTTAATGTTATGGGGTTATTTTAAGAAAATGATTATTGCTGATAGAGCTGCAGTTATAGCTGATTTTGTCTTTGAAAATTATATGAATGTCTCAGGTATGGGTGTTGCTTTAGGAGTCTTTATGTATGCTATTCAGGATTATACTGATTTTTCAGGTTGTATAGATATTGCACGTGGATGTGCACAGACAATGGGAATGACCATGGCAGAGAATTTTCGTCGTCCTTATTTCTCAAAGACTGTTTCAGAATTTTGGAGAAGATGGCATATGTCATTGGGAAGTTGGATGAAAGATTATGTTTTTTATCCATTCTCATTGACTCCCGGGGTTAGACAAATAGGAAAATTCGCAAAGAAGCGTTTTGGTAAACACATTGGTCGAACTTTACCTATCGCTTTAGGAAATTTACTAGTCTTCTTTTTGGTGGGTGTATGGCATGGAGCACAATGGAATTATATTATCTGGGGAATCTTTTATGGATTCATAATAGCAATCAGTGGACTGATGAAACCAGTTTGGAATTATTTGAATCAAAAGCTACATATATCTGTTCAATCTCGTAGCTTTCAGCTCTTTCAGATATTGCGTACCTTTTGGATAACTTGTGTAGGATGTATTATTTTTAGAGCAGTGACACTTACAGATGGATGGCGTATTTTTCTTAAATGCTTTCATTTTTATGAATTTCCATTAGATATTAAAAAAGAGCTTGTTTCATTTGGATTGAATGGTAAAAATTATGTTGTTTTGTTGATAGGGTTGATTGTTTTATTGATTGTAGATATTCTTCAGGAGAAAAAGAGTGTTCGTGAGCGTATCGAAAAAAGGTCTATCTGGATACGCTGGGGACTTTATCTTGTTGCATTTCTCATTATTTTATTGTTTGGCATGTATGGTCCAGGATATGATCAAACACAATTTGTATATATGCAGTTTTAAGGAGGAATTATATGACAAAATTTCAGAAATTTAAAATCTTTATTATGACAATCCTCATTGCAGGTCTGGTCTGTGGGATGAATTTTGTAATGTGTCGTCAGGCATATAGTTCTGATGCTGTACGTGTCAAAAACTTCTATAAGTTAGAAAACAATAGTCTTGATATGGTCATGATAGGAGCCAGTACAACATTTACGAATTATTCTGCTCCTCTAGCATTTAAAGAGTTTGGGTATACGAGTTATTCTCTTGGAACAAATGGTGCTCCTATGGGACTTGCAAAATCAATGCTGATTGAAGTTTTAAAGACTCAAAATCCTAAAGTGATTATTATTGATATTAATGGCATATTATATGATGATAAGTTTGAAAGCAAGGAAGGATCTTTGAGAGCATGGATTGATAATATGCCTTATTCTCAAAATAAGATCAAGACAATTCAAGAGCTGGTTCCTGAAGATGATCGGTTGTCTTATTATGTTCCATTTTTAAAATATCATTCCAATTGGGCAAAATTCAAAGATAATGTCAATGCCAGTATAGATGAATTAACGCATCATGATGATATTCATTTATCTTCAATGGGTATTCAAGGAACAGCTCAAATTACACCACAAAAATCTTCTATTCCTATTAAAACACATACGCAAGAAAGACCCATGTATCGTTTATCAGGACTGCATCTCAAAGAGTTATTAGACTATTGTCAAAATCATGGTTTAAAAAATATTTTATTTACCAATATGCCACGTTATTATTCAAAAAAAATGATACCAGAACGTGAACGTAATAACGCTGCAAAAGCTTTGATACATCAATATGGTTATGAGTATATAGATATGGATGATTATGTTGATGAGATTGGCTTAAATCCACAGACAGATTTTTATAATCAGAATCATTTGAATATTTATGGTCAAAAGAAACTAACGATGTATTTAGGAAAACGATTGAATGAAAAGTATCATTTATCAGATACTCAACATGATGAGAAGATAATTCAACGTTATCAACAGGAAGTGACAGCTTATGAAAAAATATATAAATGGGCAGATGAGCAGATTCGTTTAGGAAAGAAGAGAAGATATAACTATAAAGAAGTTAAAGAAATTATAGAGAAACAGGAGATATAAAATGTATAATGTTTTAGATTATTTAAAAGAGAGTGCCAGAAAATATCCTGATAAGGTTGCTTTTGCAGATATAGATCAATCAATAACATATGAAGAGCTATATAGAAAAGCACAGGAGATTGGTAGTGCATTGGCTTCAAAGATTTCAATAGGGCAGCCAGTTCCTATTTTTATGGAAAAGAGTGTAGATACGATTTGTCTGTTTTTTGGTGTCGTTTATGCTGGTGGATTTTATGTTTTGCTGGATATGAAACAGCCCCAAACAAGATTAAATCATATTATGAAGACGTTAGATTCAAAAATGATAGTGACATCTCAAAAATATATAGAGGCACTCAAAAAGAAACAAATGGAAAGTGATGTTATCTTATTAGAAGATTTATACGGACATGTTAATCTAAAAAAGTTAGATAGTATTGCGAGTCAGCATACGGATACAATGCCGTTATATACAATTTTCACATCAGGTTCTACCGGTATTCCTAAAGGTGTATGTGTCGCACATCGTAGTGTGATTGATTTTATTGAAACATTTACCAAAACATTTCATATTAATGAAAATGATGTTATTGGAAATCAGGCTCCCTGGGACTTTGATGTCTCCGTCAAAGATATTTATTCAACAATCAAAACGGGAGCAACTATGCAAATTATACCAAGGCAATATTTTTCAATACCAACTCAATTGTTAGATTTTTTATGTGAAAGAGAAGTCACAACAATTATTTGGGCTGTATCAGCTGTTTGCATTATTTCAACTTTGAAAGGGTTTGAATATAAAGTACCTCATAAGATATCTAAAGTAATGTTTAGTGGTGAAGTCATGCCAATGAAACAGCTTCGTATCTGGCAGTCTTATTTACCAGATACAATGTATGTTAATTTATATGGGCCAACAGAAATCACATGTAATTGTGCTTATCATATAATAAGTCAAATGGATCAGGATGATGTCATTCCTATTGGAAAAGCATTTCAAAATGAAAAAGTCTTTCTTTTGGATGAACACAATCAGGAAGTGATAATACCAGATGTCTTGGGTGAAATCTGTGTCAGTGGAACTGCCGTCAGTCTAGGATACTACAACAATCCACAACAGACACACCAGGCTTTTTGTCAAAATCCTCTGAATCCTTATTATCGAGAAATCATTTATCGTACTGGTGATTTAGGTTATTACAACAAACAAGGTGAATTATGTTTTGCCTCACGTAAAGATTTTCAGATTAAACATATGGGACATAGAATTGAGCTGGGTGAAATTGAAAAGGCCATGCAACATGTTGAAACGATTCAAAGAGCTTGTTGCCTTTATGAAAATCATAAAATCGTTGCTTTCTATGATGGTGATATTGAACGTCGTGAATTGACACGTGTTTTAAAAAAAGAATTACCTGCCTTTATGATTCCTAATATTTTTTATAAGGTTCATGGGTTCCCTCTCACAAAAAATGGAAAGATTGATAGACAGAAATTAAAATCAATGATGAAGGAGGATTGCAATGTTTAAACCACAGTATCAGGATGTTATCACAGATTTAGCAACACCAGCATATGTATTTGACATAGATGTTTTACAAGAAAGAATAGAGTTTATTCAAGGCATATTAGGAAAGAATATACAGTTATGTTATGCTATGAAAGCTAATCCCTTTGTGATTAAAAGTATTGAGGGGATCATTGATTGTTATGAAGTCTGTTCTCATGGTGAATTTGAAATTTGTAAAAGGGCAGGCATACCTATGGAAAAAGTCGTCTTATCGGGTGTATATAAAAACGCTGATGATATTTTAAAGGTTATGAAGACATATCGTGATTGTCTTGTTTATACAAGTGAATCTGTACATCAGTTTACTATGATACATGAAATAGCTAAAAAATTGGATTGTCAGGTACCAGTATTACTGAGAATAACAACAGGGAATCAGTTTGGTATGTCAGAAAAAGAGATATGTCATCTCATTGAGTCTCGCCAACAATATTCTCATGTTGAAATTGTTGGAATTCAACATTTTTCTGGAACTCAAAGAAAAAAATTAAAGTTATATGAACAAGAACTCAAATATGTTGATACACTTTTACAGCGATTAGAAAAAGAGTATGGATATGTTGCAAAAAAATTGGAGTTTGGACCGGGCTTCTATGTGGAATATTTTCATGGAAGTCAGGTCTATGATGAAGTTGAACTTCTCCAAGGTTTTAAAGAACTTTTAGAGGGACTTCATTTTCAAGGGCAGATTATTTTGGAATTAGGAAGATTTATTGCAGCTAATTGTGGGCAATATTATACCGAGATTGTTGATTATAAAGTCAATCAGGTTCCCTATTGCATTGTTGATGGTGGGATGCATCAGATAACATATTATGGTCAGATGATGGCTATGAAAATTCCACATTATCGTCAAATCAAAAAAGAAAAGGGAAATGGTCAAATTATTCAATGTCATGTGTCCGGGTCTTTGTGTACAATCAATGATAATCTGGTTAAGGCTTTACCTTTAGAGAATCCACAGATTGGAGATATTTTAGAATTTCAACGAGTAGGTGCATATGCAATGTGTGAAGGTATATCGCTCTTTTTAAGTCGTGATTTACCAAGTATTTATCTTTATTCAAAACAGAATGGATTATGTTTACAACGTAGTCGTTTTGAAACAAATATATTAAATTACAAAGGAGAATAAGAAAATGGAAAAATTATTAGAATTATTAGAAGAAATTGATGGTGATATTGATTTTAGAGAATGTCAGACATTGATTGATGATGGTGAATTGGATTCATTTGCAATCTTAGAAATTGTAGCTGAAATCAATGATACGTTTGATGTTCAGATTGGAGCTTCAGATATCGTTCCAGAAAACTTTAATTCAGCAGAAGCTATGTGGAAAATGATACAAAGATTAAAAGATGAATAGAAAACATGTACATATTTATAAAAAAAGAATGAAAGCAACAGCAATTATAATGCTTATTATTGGCATTTTATGTGGAATGTATATATCTAGAACCACTTATCAGATTGAGGTTCCTCAACTAAAAAAAATAAAAAGTATCGTTTTAATTCAAAAAAAGACCATTCAGGAATTGACTGATCAAGATGCAATAGCTGATATTGCTACTCTCTTGAAAGGGAAAAAAACTCAACAAGAGAGTATGAATAATACTCCTTTCAATGTTAGTCAAAAGATTAGACTTGAGTTTCATTCAAAATATGGTGACATAACCTTTATCTATCTTTATAAGAAAGATAATCAACATTATATAGAGGAACCCTACAATGGTATTTATCAGATGAGTGAGGATGAATATAACAGTATTACTCGTTATCTTAGATAAGAGTAGTGTGTATGTTAGAGGCATGAGTGCCTCTTTTTGTATGGATTGATTTATTTTATAGTGGGAGAAATATTAGTTTTCATTCTTGTTTTGTTGTATAATAGAAAAAAGGGGTGGAAAGGATGGAAATATTAATATCACGTATTTTAAAATATTTAAATGGCTGCTTAAATGATGATCATATGTATCGTATTGGTAGCTTTGTGGTTAAACATTATAATGAAATCTGTCAATATGATTTAGAACAATTTATCAAATCATCAAAGTGTTCTCAAGAAGAAGTACAAGACTTTTTTTATCATCTTGGATTTCATTCTTATGAAGAGTTTCATCAACAGCTTATCATTGATAAACAAATTCGTTTGGACCAGATCAATGCCAGAATGTTACATACTTCTGTAGATAAGTTTTTATCACATTTAAATATTAAATTTTCTAAAGAAGAGTTTTTACATACCATTGATCAGATTTGTGATTTGATTTTTCATGCAAAAAGAGTTGTTATTGTGGGAGCACTATATCCAAGCAGTATTGCGGTTGATTTTCAGACCGATTTGATTACATTGGGAAAAGAAGTAATCGAATATCATCATTTTGATAAACGTTTTGAATTTTCTGATGATGATGTTGTCATCTTTATCACAGCAACAGGACGTACAATGGAACAAAATGCGAAAAAAATGGTCAATCAGCATCTATGTGATGCCTATGTTGTGCTGATGACTCAAAATATGAAATATGTTCAATTCGAAAATGTCTGCCCTGATTACGTTGTTCATGTTTTAGGAACATTTGATGGTTTGGAATTTAGCTATCAGACAATGATGATTTTAGATTTATTAAGAATCAGATATTATCAAAAATTTTATGAAGAAGAATAAGTGAGAGTTATGAAAAAAAGAGTACAGTATTTTTTAGCATTAACAACTATTTTAATGATGACAGCTTGTCAAAGTCAACAACAGACATCACAAGTTGATGAAGAAAAGCAAGTAGAGATTCAAGAACCTGAAGTAAAGAAGACAGAAATAACTTTATCATTTGTTGGTGATATCACTTTAGGAAATTATATTGGACAGGGTTATGAAGGATCTTTTGATCAGGAATATGAAAAACAGAATCAAGATAGTGCTTATTATCTCAAGAATGTTAAAGATGTTTTTGAAAAAGATGATTTAACGATTGCCAATCTAGAAGGTCCACTTACAACAAGCCAAGATTATGCTGAGAAAACTTTTGTTTTTCAGGGGAAACCTGAATATGTTGATATATTGGCTGATGGTGATATTGAGGCTGTGACATTAGCTAATAATCATTCTAAAGATCATTTTGAACAAGGTATGACAGATACTAAGGCAATTTTGGATGAAAAAGGAATCAAGCATTTTGGCTATGATGAAAGTTGTATGATGGATGTAAAAGGAATTCAAGTGGGATTTTTAGGTTATGCTTTTCCATATGAACTCACTGCTGAAATGAAAAAAGCAATAAGTGATTTAAAAGCTCAATGTGATATTGTGGTTGTTTATTATCATTGGGGTATTGAGCGTGACAAGGCACCAATGGAATCACAACGCAGTTTAGCTAAACAGACTATTGATGCTGGAGCAGATTTAATTATTGGTTCTCATCCTCATGTTTTACAGGGAATTGAAACATATAAGGGTAAGAAGATTGTTTATAGTTTAGGGAATTTTTGTTTTGGTGGGAATAAAAATCCTAGTGATAAAGATACAATGATTTATCAGCATACATTCTCATTTGAAAATAATGAATTGGTTCAAGAAGAACATGAAGTCATCCCATGTATGATATCATCTGTATCATCACGTAATAATTATCAGCCAACAATTGTAGAGGGTGAGGATGCCAGTCGTGTTTTAGAAAAAGTGAATGAAATCAAATAGCATGAATTCATGCTGCTTTAGGCTGTTGATAAAGTATATATGGTCAACAGCTTTTATGATATGATGTTTAAAATATATAAATTTGGTAAATTGAAAAAGTCAATTCTATGTTTTGTAAAGGTATAGGATTTCATTTTTATTGAAGAATGATATAATTCTTTCACTTACATTATCTAATGAAACAATGCTAAAATAACTTGGAGGTGAATAATCATGCGCACAAAGTGTTCAGTTTCACAACAAATTATAAATCTAAAGAGTAAAAATATTAAGTTTAATATTATCAATGAGCAATCTGCTATACAATATTTGACACACCATACATATTACTTTAAGTTAAAATCTTTCGCTAAATCTTTTGAATACAATGAAGTAAAAAATGTATATATTAACTTAGATTTTGCATATTTAGTGGAATTATCAAAACTTGATATGTATTTAAGGGAATATATTATCAAACTATCTTTAGATACAGAGCATTTTTTAAAAGTAAAATTAATTAATGATTTAACTCACAATGATAAAGAAGATGGATATCATATTATTGATAAACTTTTTATAAAATATCCATATATTAAACAAAATATAAATCATAAGAAGAATGATTCTGCATGTGCTGATTTGATTCATAAATACCAAAATAATTGGGCTATATGGAACATTGTAGAAGTCCTTTCATTTGGTGATTTTATTAAACTTTTTGAATTATATTACGAACTTTATCCAGAAAATAAGTCTAGAACAATAAATCATTTGTTATGGCCTTTAAAATTTATTAGAAATGCATCAGCTCATAATAATTGCTTATTAAACACTTTAAGAAAACCCTATACTCACACACATTTATACAATAACACAAAAAATATAATTGAACCAAACAAAGAATTAGTGCTTTTATTAACAAAAATACCAAACATCAGTAAAAATTCTAGACGAAAAAAAATTATGAATCCAGTAATCCATGATTTTATAGCCACTTTATTTTTATTTAATGAAGTTTGTACGAGTTCTGTCTTAAAAGAAAAACAATTTAACAGATTAAAAGATTTAATTCATGTCAGATTTATTAAACATAGGGATTATTTTATTAAAGACAATATACTCGTATCTCATTATGAATTTGTAAAAAAAATAGTTGATTATTTATACGAAAAATGCATATAATAAGTAGAAGGACAAAAACGAAAGTTTTATGTAGAACAATGCCAGCATTGTTCTACTTTTTTTATTTAAGGGTTTTATTTGATAAAGGTGAATGATACAATATTATTAACAAATATCAAGGTGAGGAAAATATATGGATACTAAGAAAAAGGAATTGGATTTTGATTTTCAATCATGGATTAAAGAACAATATAATGATGATTATCAGATTGTAGAAGATAATGAATCTTTAATCAGATTAGTTACGGATTATGGTGAGGCTTCTATTCGTTTTACTGTTATTGAACAAAGTACAATTGTAGAGTTCTCTATTGTTTCTAAAAAAGATGATTCAGTGAAATTCTATCTTCATTTTGAGCTGAATGATGAAGATCATGCAAAACAATTATTTGATGAAATGGTAGAAACATTAGTTGGTTTAAAAAATGAAAAAACTTTACAAGTTCTTTTATCATGCTCATCTGGTTTGACAACGTCTATGTTTGCAGAGAACTTAAATAGTGTGGCAGGAATGTTAGGGTTGGATTATCATTTTGATGCTGTTTCTTATTTAAGTATTTATGAAGAAGTTGAAAAATATGATGTGGTTTTGATTGCACCACAGATTGGTTATATGTTGAATCGTTTAAAAGAAAGTTTAACAGATAAATTAGTCCTTCAGATTCCCACAACTGTTTTTGCTTCATATGATGCTCCAGGGGCTTTAAGATTTCTACAAAATGAACTTGAAGAATATTATACTAACAAAACACAGGAAGTTCAAAAACATCATACGCATTGTATAGAATATGAAAATCGTATTTTATCTATTGTGATTTCTAATAATAAGGCACAAACAAGAATTTATTATCGTTTGAGTGATCATTGTGAAATTATTGATCATAATATGATTATCAAACCTTCTTTAAATGTTTATGATCTTTATGATATTATTGATACTGTTTTATTAAAACATCAATATGTGGATATGATTGGTATTGCAACACCAGGAATTGTTAAAGATGACCAACAGTTAAGAAATTCACCTGATGAAAAAATTCTGGATATAAAAAATGAATTTGAAAAGAAATATGGAATTAAAGTTTTAGTATGTAATAATGCTAATGCTGCAGTTGTGGGATTTTCTTTGGAACATCCTGAATATCAAAATATTATCTTTCACTCACAACCATTTGGTTTTGGTGTAGGAGGACAAGGTATTATTTCTCATGGTCAGATTGTGACAGGAAGAAATGGGGTTGCAGGAGAAGTCCGTTATTTTATTCATCGTATGCAATTTTCTGATGAATGTGCAAAACTGGCATGGACACAAGAAGGTGTATTAGAGCTTGTGACAAAATCATTATTACCTTCAATATGTATTATGGGACCTGAAGCAATTGCTGTGTACTCACCTATGACAAATGATATGAATGAAGTCAGAAATAAACTCTTATCATTTATTCCTGAAGATTATATGCCAGAGCTTTACTCTATTAAAGAAGTGAGTCCATATATGCTAGATGGTCTTACAAAACTATGTGTCAATGATTTAAAAAAGAATTAAAAAGATTGTATAAAATGGAAAAATAGCCTAATATTATAAGATAGTGAAAGTGAGTGAATGAAATGAGAGAAAGAATTGTATTTATGGGAACAGCATCATTTTCGTTGGCTGTTTTGAAAATGCTGATAGAAGAGGATTACAATATTGTTGGTGTTGTCACTCAGCCTGATCGTTATGTAGGGAGAAAAAAAGTTTTGACAATGCCAGATGTAAAAGTAGAAGCTTTAAAATATGATATTCCTGTTATTCAACCTGCACGTATTAAAGAAGATTACCAGGCAGTTGCAGATTTAAAACCTGATTTGATTATTACAGCAGCGTATGGTCAGATTGTACCACAGGCTGTTTTGGATATTCCTCGTTTAGGATGTATTAATGTCCATGCATCATTGTTACCATTATATCGTGGGGGTGCACCAGTACATCAGGCTATTATTGATGGACAAGAGAAAACAGGTGTCACAATTATGTATATGGTCAAAAAAATGGATGCTGGAGATATGGTTGCCCAAAAAGAAACACCTATCTTAGAAGAAGATACAGTAGGTATTTTATATGATCGTTTAAGTGATTTAGGTGCAGAATTATTAAAAGAAACATTACCAGATATTTTAAAGGGAACAAATCAACGTATACCTCAAGATGAAAATCTAGTGACTTATGCGCCTACTCTTTCTAGAGAAGATGAACGTCTTGACTGGAATATGTCTGCTAGACAAGTTTATAATAAAGTTCGTGGAACAAATCCATGGCCAGGAAGTTATACAACTTATCAGGGAAAGACTGTTAAAATCTGGGCAGGACAGGTTCATCAATGTGAAAATGCGATGAAACATCATGCTCATCAGGACAATGGAACAATTGTCAAGATTTTTAAAGATGCTATTGGAGTTAAAGTGAATGATGGCGTTTATCTGATTACAGAATTACAATTAGAAGGTAAAAAAAGAATGTCTGTTAAAGATTATTTGAATGGACATTGCATTTTTGAAGTCGATACAAAGTTTGAATAAAACTTTGTATTTTTTTATTTCTTTTTGTGATATCCTATTTTTAAGATAGGTTATTGTATAAAAAGATACTTTTCATACAGTTTGACCATAACCATTGAAGGAGGAAGAGTATGGATTATAAAATCATTCAAAAAGAAGCATTTCGTTTTGTAGGAGTCAGTAAACGTGTATCACTTCAATTTGAAGGTGTGAATAATGAAATTGTACAATTAGCAAGTGAAATAACAGAGGAACAAAAAAGAGAGTTGCATCAACTACAAAATATAGAACCATATGAAATTGTGAATGTATCTTATGATTCTGATACTGATTTTCTGGAAGAAAAAGGACAACTGACACATATGATTGGTGTCTTAACGACATGCGTTGATATCAGTGATCAATTCGATCAACTTTCAGTTCCTCCACTTACATGGGCAGTATTTCCAAATGAAGGACCATTCCCATCAACTTTACAAAACACAATGGCAAGCATTTATGCTAAGTGGCTTCCAACTTCTGATTATGAACTGGCATATTCATTATCATTTTCTTTTACAAAAATGGATGAACATCAAGATCATTATGCCTACAGTGAGGTTTGGATTCCTGTTCAATTGAAAAAATAAGAAAACAGAAAAGTTTAAGCAGTTTATTGGAATGATGAACTGCTTTTTTTTATGATTCTACTTTTACGTGGTGTCCTTTTTATCCATTTTCGTTATAATGAAGACAGGAGGAATCATTATGGATCAAAAGAAAATAGGATTATTCATAGCAACTTGTCGTAAGAAAAAAGGATTAACTCAAAAACAATTGGCAGAAAAACTTTCTGTTACAGATAAATCCGTATCTAAATGGGAAAGAGGCATTCATCTTCCTGATGCTTCGCTTTATATCCCTTTATGTGAAATATTAGGAATAACTATAAGTGAATTTTTCTTAGGAGAATATGAAACAGAACATCATGAAGTTGTTCCACAAGTTTTAAAAGAAGATTATCATAAGATGCAACGCAATGAAAGATGGAATATAGCTTTGTTTATTATTTCTATGTTAAGTGTATTTTGGATAACTTTTATCTGGCACTTGGATTTAGGGTGGTTAAAATTAGAAGATCATTTGGCTCCATTTATGAATATGTATTATTTGTCATATGGATATTGGTTGGCTTATTATCTTGTGTTTAAAAAGATTAAATTAGGATATGTTTTGATGTGGGCTATTTATTTTATTTTGGTAAGTGGACTTATTGCATTTTTTGGTTATGAATGGAATCGTATGCTTATTCATATTGATTTTTGGATAAATAGTGCATTCACAATCTGGGGAGTGTATAATGGAGATATAAGATTTCGTAATCTTTTAAAAAAGAAAAGTGAGGAATAAAATATGCGAATGGTTGATTTGATTGAAAAGAAAAAAGATGGATTCAAACATACTCCAGAAGAGATTCACTTTATTGTAGCAGGTTATACAAAAGGTAATATACCTGATTATCAGATGAGTGCATGGTTGATGGCCGTTTGTTTTCAAGGTTTAGATAAAGAAGAAACAGCTATTTTAACTAAAGAAATGATGCATAGTGGTGATGTCATTGATTTAAGTCGTATTCAAGGAATCAAAGTTGATAAACATAGCACTGGCGGTGTTGGTGATAAAACATCTTTGGTTTTAGGACCGATTGTGGCAGCCTGTGGAGTACCAGTAGCTAAAATGAGTGGAAGAGGATTAGGACATACTGGTGGAACATTGGATAAATTAGAATCTATACCGGGACTTCATATTATGATTGATGAAGAAGATTTTGTGAAGCAGGTTAATGATTGTGGATTGGCTATTATTGGACAGAGTGGGCATTTAGATCCGGCTGATAAAAAAATGTATGCTTTACGTGATGTTACCGCAACTGTTTCCTGTATTCCATTAATTGCATCATCTATCATGTCAAAAAAACTGGCGGCCGGCAGTGATGCGATATTGTTAGATGTCAAATATGGTGATGGTGCCTTTATGAATACAATTGAAGAAGCTAAAGAATTGGCACGTACAATGATTGAAATTGGTGATTCGCTTGGCAAAGATACCAGAGCAACCATTTCTAATATGAGTCAGCCGTTAGGTTATGCTATTGGAAATAGTCTGGAAGTCAAAGAAGCTATTGATACTTTAAATGGGCATGGACCAGAAGATTTATTAGAGCTTTGTTTACAGGCCGGAAGTCATATGTTAATTCAAGCTCAAAAAACTGATTCTCTCATTACTGCAAGAAAAATGCTTGAAGATGCTATTGAAAGTAAACAAGCACTTCGTACATTATGTGCTATGGTGAAAGCACAAGGTGGCGATGATGCCTTTATCAGACATCCAGAAATGTTTCCTAAAGCGAAAGAGGTGATTCCTGTTTATAGTCAAAAAACAGGATATGTCAAAGATTTAAAAGCAAAGCCTTTAGGAATAGTGAGTATGAAACTAGGTGGAGGACGTGAAAAAACAGATGATGACATTGATTATAGTGTCGGTTTAGTTCTTCATAAAAAAATAGGGGATTTTGTAAAAAAAGGTGAAGTATTAGTTGAGGTACATACAAATACGGGTTTGAGTCAGGAGCTTGAAACTGAGATTTTCAATGCTTATGATTTTTCAGATGAATTTGTTGGAAAGCCACAACTCATTGATGAAGTTTTGTCATAATTATTTTCAAAAAGTGATATTTTTATATGTGATGTTGAAAAATGATGTATAATAATATGCGGTGGTGAAATAATGAGAAAATTTTTATTTTTTGATATTGATGGGACATTAGTAGGAAAATCTAAAATGGTAACAGAGAAAACAAAGTTGGCCATTCAAAATGCAAGACAAAATGGACATCGTGCTTTTCTTTGTACAGGGCGTGCTCCAACGTCTATTGTTGGGGATATTCGAAATATTGAATTCGATGGTGCTATTTGTAGTGCTGGAGGATTTGTCATTGTGGACGGAGAATATATTTTTGAAAACTTTATGAATCAATATATTCTATCTGAAGTCATGACTTTATTCATTAATAATCATATTTTATTTACATTAGAAACAAAAAAAGCTTTGTATCAGACACCAGGTGTGAATGAATTTTTTGATCAGAAACATCAAAAAGATTGTGAAAACAATCTTGAATTAATGCGCTTTTTCCAGCTCAGACGTATGGGTGAAAATCGTTTGCCAATTAAAGACTTTAATATTTTAACGACAGGTGTCACAAAAGTGTGCTTTATTGCTCCAAATAAACAAAGTTTTTATGACTGTGTACCATTTTTAGAAGAATTCTTTAATATTGTGACTTTTTCAAAAGAAGAAGATGATTTTATCAATGGTGAAATTATTTTAAAACATTGTACAAAAGCTGATGGTATTTTAAAGGTTGTGAATCATTTTCATGGTCAGATGAAAGATACAATTGGTTTTGGTGATAGTATGAATGATTATCAGATGCTTCAGGAAGTTGATACAGGTGTTGTTTATGAAGGAGCATCAGATAATTTAAAAGCCTTAGGAAAGTATTTCTTCACTGATCCTGATGCTGATGGTATTTATAAAGTGATGAAAGAGATGCATTTGATTGATGAAAATCTTTAAAATAAAATATTTGACTTTATATAGTGACCATATTAATATGGCCTAGCAAAAATAAAAGAATGCACATGAATATTTGTCATCGGATGAATATATCTTGAGGTGCTTGAACGTATTCCGTAGATCTGAGAAGGAATGCGTCAAAGCACCTTTTTATTTTGTTCAATGATTTAAGGAGGATAGAGATGAAAGAATTAAAAAAAGAATTTTGGAAATATATGATGTTTGCTGTGATGGGGATGATTGGCTCATCTGGAACGATTTTAGTAGATACATTTTTTGTATCACATCGCTTAGGTCCTGATGGTTTAGCAGCTTTAAATATTGCAATTGCTATTTTTGGACTGATGAATGGTTTAGCCATGATGATTGGGATTGGTGGAGCAAGTCGTTATACGATTTTGAAATCTCAAGAACATCATCACAAAGCCAATCAAACATTTACTTTATCTTTTGCTATGGCTTTAGGAATGGGTATTCTTTTTCTTTTGACTGGTTTATATGGTTCATCATGGCTTGCTCAATGTCTCGGTGCGAATCAGGACATATTATCATTATGTACAACTTATTTAAAAACAATTTTAATGTTTGCACCATCTTTTTATGTCATTTATTCGTAATGATGGGTCTCCACAATTATCTATGTGTATGATGATTGTAGGAAGTTTAACGAATATGATCTTAGATTATCTTTTCATGTATCCATTCCATATGGGTCTATTAGGTGCAGCTTTAGCAACTGGTTTAGCACCAACTATGAGTGTCATAATCGCGATGATTTATATTTTACTGAAAAGAAATCAATTTCATTTTACAAAAATTTCTTTCCATTTATCTCAAATGAAAGCTATCATAGAGCCAGGTTTATCAAGCTTTATTAATGAACTGTCTTTTGGTATTGTCCTTGTTGTTTTTAATTTGTTGATTTTAAAATTTGCAGGGAATATTGGGGTAGCAGCTTATGGTATTGTGGCGAATCTGGCATTGATTGTTTTGGCTATTTTTACTGGTGTTTCACAAGGCATTCAACCATTATTAAGTAGAGCATTTGGTCAAGGCCAAGATCAGGATATTCAATATTTATATCAACAGGGGCATTATGTTGTCTTTATCATAGGATTATGTGTATTGTGTATAGCTTATTTATTATCATCCCATTTGATTGCTTTATTTAATCATGAAAATCATCAGACTTTACAGTTATTAGCCAATGAAGGATTAAGATACTATTTTATAGGATTTTTATTCCTTGGTTATAATTATTTAATGATTGCTTTGTTAAGTACAACGAATCAGGTTTCATCAGCATTTCGCTTATCTTTATTAAGAGGTTGTATTGGTATTATCATTGTAGCCTGTCTATTTGCTTTTTTATGGGGATTAAAAGGGATCTGGCTGGCTTTTCCATTTGTAGAATTGATGACAATACTTATTGGAAAATTGAAATTCCGTTATGGAATGCTTGCATCAAATGAATAGTCATGAAAAAATTTTTTCAATATTTGATGAATTTTGGCTTTTTTCATGAAAATTTATATCTATAAAAAATAGAAAAAAGTTTTTTATAGATTTTTTTGATACAATAAAAGTATCTTCTATCTATTTGAGAAAAAAAGACTTTAAAATGGAAAAAAGTTTTATAATAAAACTATATGGAAGGAGGAGCATATATGGATATTGTTTTATCAAGAATTTTAAAGTATTTAAATGGATGTTTAGATGATGACCATATGTATCGCATTGGATTGTTTATTGTTCATCATTATGTGGAGATGGAAGATTATTCATTGCAAAGGGTCATGGAGGAAGGACATTTTAGTGAAGATGAGATTTTAGATTTCTGTCGTCACTTAGGTTTCCAGACATATGAAGATTTTCAAGACGAACTGATTGCGGATTATATGCTTCGTGTTTCTCAGATTCGTGCACGTATGTTAGGTGTTTCTGCTGCTGGACTAATTGAACAATTAGATTCATCTTATGATAAAGAAAATCTTGTGAAGGAATTAGAATTAATCTGTGAACTTATATTTAAAAATAAACGTGTGATTCTTATTGGAGCTTTGTATCCAACAAGTATTGCTGTAGAGTTCCAGACGGATTTTATTACTTTTGGTAAAGAAGTGATTCAATATCATCATTTTGTGAAAGATTTTCAATTCCAAAAAGATGATGTCGTTATTTTTATGAGTGCAACAGGAAGAACATTGCATGATTATTTAAAAGAAAGTGCGCATCAAAATATCCAGGATGCTCAAATTGTATTATTGACACAAAATGTTAAATATAAAAATAAAAATGATTTAGGAGCACAATATGTGATTCAGGTTCCAGGACGTTTTGATGGTATTCAATTCAATTATCAGATGATGATGATTTTTGATGTTTTACGTATTTATTATTATACAAAATATTATATTTAGGAGGTTTCATTTATGGATGTTAAAGCAATTATGTGTGATGTTGATGGAACATTATTAAATAGTCAAGGAATTGTTTCACCAATGACAGTAGAAATGATTAAAAAAGCAAGAGAAAAAGGAATTTTATTTGGTTTATCAACTGGTAGAGATGTGCATAGTGTCAAAACGCTTTTAAATATTTGGGGTATTGATGGTTTGGTAGATGCGATTGTAGGAACAGGTGGCGCTGAAATTTATGATTATACTCTTCAAGTCGATAAATCTAGCTATCCATTGGATGGAGAACTGATTAAAGACATTATTCATCATTATGAAGATATGGATGTCAATTTTGCAGTGCCATATCAAGGTGTATTGTATGCACCAAAAGATGATGGTTATATTCAAATGTTATCTAGGGATGATCGTGTGCCTTATGAGGTTGTGGATTTTGATGAATTCTTAAAGGAGCCACGTCCTAAACTGATTATTATCTGTAATCCTGAATATATGGATAAAGTTGTGGAAAGAAGTCAGACATTTTCAAATGATAAATATAAATCATCTTCTTTAAAAACAGCCAGTGTTTTATATGAATATATGGATCCAAGAGTCACAAAAACACATGGATTACAGGAAGTTATGGCAATGCATGATATTTCAATGGAACAATTATGTACATTTGGAGATGCCGATAATGATTATGATATGACACTTCATGCTGGTGTGGGTGTTGTCATGGCGAATGGTAGTGATAAGACAAAGAGCGTCGCTGATTATATCACTGATGATAATGATCATGATGGTATTGGAAAATTTATTGAAAAACATATTTTATAAGCTTTCATTTTGATGAAGGCTTTTTTTCATGTATAATAAAAATAGGAGGTGATAGGGATGAATATAGCTTTGATAGCACATGATTCTAAAAAACAGGAAATGATTGAATTTGTGAAAAAACATGAATCTTTTTTTAAACAGCATTCGTTATTTGCGACAGGAACAACAGGACTTAAAATTATGGAAAATACAGATTTGAAAGTTCATCGCTGTTTATCTGGACCATATGGTGGAGATCAGCAGATTGGAGGATATGTGGGAGAAGGAAAAATGGATTTTGTGATTTTCTTTAGAGATCCTTTGACAGCACAGCCACATGAACCAGATATTAATGCTTTAATGCGTGTTTGTGATGTGCATCAGGTTCCTCTAGCATCACATCAAAAAACAGCAGAACTGATTATAAAAACTTTAGAAAGTGAGGGAAGTATAGAATGAAGTATGAAATTCAAGGAACGCCTTTTCCAGTTGTCATTTGTGAATTAGAAAAGGGAGAAAAAATGGTGAGTGATAGTGGAGCTATGGCTTGGATGGATCCATGTATGACGATGGAAACAACAAGCGGTGGTATAGGGAAAGCTTTTGGGAGAATGTTTTCAGGTGAAACAATGTTTTTAAATGTCTATCAGGCTAGAGAAGCTGGTAAAATTGCTTTTGGTTCTTCATTTCCTGGTGAAATTCGTAAATATGATATTGCGCCTGGACAGGAAATCGTTGTCCAAAAATCATCTGTTCTGGCATGTGAAGAAACAGTAGAAAGAAGTGTATTCTTTAATAAAAAAGTATCTACAGGTCTTTTTGGTGGTGAAGGTTTTGTCATGAGTCGTTTATCGGGACATGGTATTGCATTTATTGAACTTGATGGCGCAACGGTTGAATATCAGCTAGAAGCAGGGCAACAGCTGATTGTTGATTCAGGAAATCTGGCTATCATGGATGCGACGTGTCAATTGGCAATACAAAGTGTACCAGGCATGAAAAATAAATTATTAGGTGGCGAAGGTTTATTCAATACAGTGATTACAGGACCAGGACGTGTCGTTTTACAGACAATGCCAATATCAACAGTCGCCAATAGTATTATTCCTTTTATACCAACTGGTAAGTAGACGATGATTTTTAATATAAGTGGTCGCACAGATATCGTTGCTTTTTATAGTGACTGGTTATTTCAACGTATCAAAGAAGGATATGTCTATGTGAGAAATCCTTATTATCCAACCCAGATTACCAAATATTTGATTAATGAGGATGTTGTTGATTGTTTTATTTTCTGTACAAAAAATCCTCGACCTATATTATCTCGTTTAGATAAACTGAAGCCTTATCCTTCTTATTTCTATGTGACCATAACGCCTTATGGTCGCGATATAGAGCCTCATGTTCCTGATTATCACAATGTCATATCAGACATTCAAAAGCTATCTTCTCAATTAGGAAAGCAAGCTGTTAGCATCAGATATGATCCTATTTTTATCAATCAGGAATATACCATAGAGAAGCATCTTTATTATTTTGAAGATATCCTCTCTCAGCTTCAAGGTTATGTTCATCATTGTGTGATCAGTTTTATTGATCTTTATCAAAAAACAAAAAGAAACTTTCCTGGTATTCAGGAAGTTCCTTTGTTTTGGCAACAACAGCTGGTAAAAGCTTTTGTACAGATTGCTAAAAAATATCAATTTCAGATTCAAATGTGTGCAGAACCATATGATTTTTCAGAGTATGGTGTTTTATCACAAAGTTGTTTGAATGCGAGAATACTCAAAGATATAACAGGATATGATTTTATATCTGTGTCTAGTCAGCCTTTAAGACAACATTGTCATTGTTATCCTAGTCGAGATATAGGGGAATATAATACATGCCCACATGGTTGTTTATATTGTTATGCAAATGAAAATAAGCAAAAAGTTATAGAAAACTATCAACTTCATGATCCTTTATCTCCATTGCTGATAGGAGATGTTCATGAAGATGATATCATCAAGCAGGCTAAACAAAAAAGTTATAAAAACAGACAATTATCTTTGGATATATAAAAAATGCAAGGTGGATTACCATCTTGCATTTTTAAGATAAGAGCCAATCAATAAGGTATAAAGATTTGATACCCTCATAGGATTTAATATAGCTTCTATCCATTGATAAAATTATTTTTACCATTATGTAAAACTTTACATTATTCCCACATCTGCAAATACCAGTTACAATTTTAACAAGATGAATATCTTTGTTTGAAATGAGCTGATTTCAATATTCGGGACGGTTTATAAGCTTAGTTATGAAATTCTTCCTATCTTTTTTATATATTATATCCGAAAATATAAAAAAACAATAGTTTCAGACATGTAAGTCTAAAACTTTGTAAAAACGATATTTTTCGACATATAAACTCATTATTTCAACAAATTGTACAAATGATTTGTTTTGTTAATATGTCTACATAATAAATGAGATCAACATTTCTCATTTTTATGAGATATGTGGTTTTTGTGATTTGTTATCATTTTAATACAAAAATGAATGAAGTGAATAGAATAAGTTTTTTTGTTGAAGTAAGCATAAACAATCTTTGTAAAAATGGACTGTTTTTCGCTTTTTTTCATATAATAAATTGAGGTGTTTTGATGATAAAAAAATGCTTGATTTGTTTATGTGTCTTCGTATTATGTCTCCAGATAACACCGGTTCATGGGGAAGAATTAAAATTAGCACCAAATGCTTCAGCATCCTTATTAATGGAAGCATCAAGTCGACAGGTTCTTTATTCAAATCATGAAAAAGAAAAGCTTTTTCCAGCTTCTACCACAAAGATTATGACCATGATTTTACTTTTTGAAGCTATTGAAAAAGGCAGTTTAAAATGGGATGAAGAGTTGACATGCAGCGCCTATGCAGCCAGTATGGGTGGTAGCCAGATTTACCTGGAAGAAGGAGAAAAAATGAGTGTCGCAGATTTGTTTAAAGCGATTAGTATTGCTTCTGCTAATGATGCCTGTGTGATGATTGGAGAACGTATTGCTGGAACGAATGATAATTTTGTGAAAATGATGAATGAAAAAGCGAAGGAACTCAAATTGGTGAATACTCACTTTGTGAATCCTACCGGTTTACATGATGATAATCATTATACTTGTGCCTTGGATTTAGGAACAATGGCCGCCTATTTAATAGAAATGGGTGGAGAACGTTTATTAGAGACAACTTCTTTATATGATAGTTACATCCGTGAAGATACTGCTCATAAGTTTTGGCTTGTGAATACGAATAAGTTATTGAAATCTTATCAAGGAGCTGATGGATTAAAGACAGGTTATACCAAAGAAGCAGGCTATTGTATTGTTTCAACTGCCAAAAGAAATGGTTTAAGATTAATAGCGATTGTTTTAAAAGAAAGTGATCCTAAAGTCAGAAATCAGGAAGTATCACAACTCTTGGATTATGGATTTTCTTTATACGAAAACATCACCTTATTTCAAAAAAATGATGTCATTGAAAAAGTTAACATTGATAATGCCCGTGTATCTCAAGTGGAAATCATAGCAAAAGTTGATATTCAGTATGTTCAAGATAAAAATGATACGACCAAAGTCACTTATCAGATGAATTATACAAATCTTGTGCCACCATTAAAAAAAGGTGAAGTGGTTGGTCATCTGTTATTGATGCGTGGAGATGTCAACATTGGTTCTTTTGATGTTACTGTGAAAACGGATGTTGAAGCCTTATCTTTTGTAGAAAAAGTCGTCAATCAACTCAAAGTTTTACTTTAAAAATCTATCTTGTGATGGATTTTTTATTTTGCATAAATATTCTAGTTTTGTTGAATAAGTTCTAGTTTTAGCGAAACGATTTTTTTTCATTTAGAATTGGTATATGATACCAAAGAAGGAGGAAGAGATATGGATAATCATATAGAGATTGAAAAAGCAAATCATCTGATTATTGTTCATTTTTATGGTGAAATTGATAGTGTTATGGCACCGGTTTATCGTGGACAGTTAAGTGATTTGATAGATGAGAGTGAAGAAGATGTGATTTTTGATTTTCAAAATACATCTTTTATAGATAGTTCAGGCATAGGACTTGTGCTAGGACGTTATAATCAGTTGAAATTTGAACATCGTACACTGATTTTAACAGGATTAAATCCTGTGGCTTATCGTCTTTTTGAATTAACAGGAATGTTTCAGATTATGCCTTATTATGAATCAATAGAAAATTTAAAGGAGGGAACATTATGAATCAAATGGAAGTCAGTTTTAGCGCTATCTTGGATAATGAAAATTTTGCCAGAACAACGGTAGCGGCTTTTTTAACACCTTTAAATCCAACTATTGATGAAATTATTGAATGGAAAACAATTGTATCAGAAGCAGTCAGTAATGCTATTATTCATGGTTATAATCAAAATACAGAATGTTCTGTGGTTATGAAAATGAAGATTGATGGACGTCAGGTTCAACTGATTGTACAGGATTATGGTAAGGGGATTGAAAATTTAGAAGAAGTCAAAGCACCTTTTTATACAACTGCAAAAGACCTTGAACATGCAGGAATGGGATTAACCATTATTGAAACACTGGCAGATCAGTTAGAGATAGAAAGTGTTGTCAATATAGGAACAAAACTTATCATCACAAAAAGTTTAAAGAATCATGACACAATCTAAAACATTGGATCTTTTAAAAAAAGTCCGTTTAGGGGATGAACAGGCTAAAGAAGAGGTCGTTAAAGATAATTTAGGATTAGTTTGGTCAATTGTGCATAGATTTAAAAATAGTTATTATGATAAAGAGGATTTATTTCAGATTGGCTGTATTGGTTTGATGAAGGCTATTAATCATTTTGATACATCATATCAGGTTCAGTTTTCAACCTATGCAGTACCCATTATTATGGGCGAAATTAAACGCTATTTTAGAGATGATGGAACCATTAAAGTTTCTCGTTCTTTAAAAGAATTAAATATTAAAGTCACCAAAGCAAAAGAATACCTGCAAAGTCAAAACAATCAGGAACCAACGATTGAAGATGTCGCCAAGTATTTAGGTGTTGAACCACAGGACGTTGTAGAAGCCATAGATGCTTCTTATTATCCAACATCATTAAATGAACCCATTTATGAAAAAGATGGATCGACGATCAGTGTAGAAGACCGTCTGATTGATAAAAGTGATGAAATGTGGTTTGAAAAGATTGCTTTAGAAATGGAAATGGAAAAACTGGATGATAAAGAAAAAATGATTATTTATATGCGTTATCAATTGGATTATAATCAAGATAAAATTGCGAAATATTTAGGTATTTCTCAAGTACAGGTTTCTCGATTAGAAAAGAAAATTGTGACAAAATTAAGAACACGCTTAAAAGATGGAAAATAGTATGCTATAATACATCAGAGGCGAGAAAAATGGAAAAAAGTGATTTTAAAAAATCTTTATTAGAATATATCAAAGTCATTATTATAACAGTGGTTTTCACACTGGGCGTTCTATATTTTGTTCAGATATCAAGAGTTGTGGGTTCATCAATGGAGCCGACTTATCAAAATGGAAATATCATTTTGGTTGATAAATTCTTTTATAAAAGAGGGAAACCCTCTTATAATGATATTGTTGTTGTGAAGTATCATGTGGTTGAGGGTGAAGATCAGATTATTAAAAGAATTGTTGGGTTGCCAGGTGATCGTCTTGAAATGAAAGATAATCAGCTTTATCGTAATGGTCAATTACTGAATGAAGATTATATCAATGGACCTATGGAAGGTAATGAAGATTTTTCTTATGATATTCCAGAAGGTAAGATTTTTGTGATGGGGGATAATCGTAATCACAGTGTTGACTCTAGAAATATAGGATATATTGATTTTGATGATCAGGTTGTTGGTCGTGTCTTTTTTAAGGTCTTTTGATAAGACCTTTTTCTTTTGGGAGGTTTTATGAAAAAATTAAGATATGAACGTGTATTATTAGTAGGTGTGATTTTATGTTTACTCATTGGGACGATTGGATATATGTATTGTCATCGAAGTCGTTATTATGAATATCAGGGAGCTATGACAACTTATATAGGCACATATCATAAGGATGAAAAAATTTATACGTTTGATTTCAAAGGATTTCAAAAAGATGATCAATATTATTTATCTCTCAATGATTTATATAACTGGTTTGTGATTCAAGATCAAAATGCCAAGGTCTATGTTGACTATGGTAAACATACGATGGTTTATCAATTACATGATGTGACTTATCATATTGATTTTGGAAGAGATGAAATCAGATATAATGGAAATTGTATAAATGTAAGTAAAAATAATCAACATATTTATATTTCTCATAAAAATATATACCTTTCTGTCTATTATATAGAAAAAATACTGTTAAAAAATGAAAATCAAATCAAAATAGAAAATAAAACCGCTATCATTTCATAAATTTTATGATTTTTGTAGTCAAGATGGCATTTTTTTGATAGAATTGTTTCATATTTGAAAGATGGAAAAACATCTCTCAAAGGAAAGGGTGAAAATATGGCATATAAATTTAATATTACTCGTGGTAATGCAATTTTAAATTTTTCTGAAGAATTCTGTCAAAGTCGTTGTCAATTAATTGAAAGTGAGTCTTTTGCGAAAGTTTTAGAAAAATATATTAAACATATTAAAAGAACTGATACAACTATTTATGAATATTTACATGCTATTGAAGAAGATGATGTTGACTTATTAAGAGATTTAAGAGATGTTTTTAAATTATTATTAGTCATGTCAGTAGAAGAAGTTTGTGCTATGCGTTCTCAGACAAAAGCATATTTTAAAGATCGTGATATGTTTATTGCTTTGGTTGAAGATATTTATTTATTCTGGCGTCGTTTACAAAGATATGCAATTGTTTTTAATGAAACAAAAAGAGCAGGTTATCAAAATGTTCAGTTTGCAGATGCACAAAGTGAATTTGAAGAATTGGTATTAGAAGTTTATCGTTCTATTCAATCAGCGATTGGAAAGAAAGATAAAGTTTTACGTCAGATTACTGCAGGGGTAAATGCTGGTTTAGCTGTAACACATATGCGACCATTTTTACCATATGAATATCGTAATTTAGATGAAATTCCATTTATTGAATCTGTTGTTATTCATCCACCATTTATTGCTTATTCTAAACGTAATAAACGTGATGGAGTCTTTCCAGAAATCAAAACAAATCCTATTGAAGATAAAAAGTTTGATGCAGAATCATGGTTATGTTATCCTGCAAAAGTAGGAGATTTGTTATGTTTTGTTTACTTTAACGTAAAATTTATGGCACAAGGTGTAACATTATGTAACTTGTTTGATTTGGCTGATGAATCTGAATATCGTAATCGTAAACCAGATTTAATTTATGTTTATGGTTATGAAGATGGTGAAATGAATCAGGCTTTCTATCAGGATGAATCTAATGATATGATTGTTGCTTTATTATCAGCAAGTGATGATTTTGATTATTTTGGATATATGAAAAAAATGTGTTTAACATTGCATAATGTTCAAAAGATTAATCATCGTGAATTACCAATCCATGGAGCTATGGTTAAAATGACACTTCATAATGGTGAAACAAAAAATATCGTTGTTATGGGTGATAGTGGAGCTGGTAAGAGTGAAACAATTGAACAGATTAAAGTGATTGGAGCTGCTTATATTACAGACTTAAAGACAATCTATGATGATATGGGAGTACTTTCACTTGGTGATAAAGGAAAAGTGAAGACTTCAGGAACTGAAATTGGGGCTTTTGTTAGATTAGATGACTTGGATGCAGGATATAGCTTTAAAGAATTAGACCGTTCAGTCTTTATGAATCCAGATAAAGTCAATGCACGTATTGTCATTCCAATTACAGACTATAAAGATGTTGTGGCAAAACATGATGTTGATTTGTTCTTATATGCAAATAACTATGATGAAGATGGTGAAGCATTAAGTTTCTTTGATACACCAGAAGAAGCTTTAGAAGTCTTCAGAGCAGGAAATCGTATGGCAAAAGGAACAACAACAGAATATGGACTTGTAGGAAGCTATTTTGCGAATCCATTTGGACCAGTTCAAAGAAGAGAACAGACTGAACCTATTTTACAGGATTATTTTAAAAGAATGTTTAAGCAAGGTGTAAAAGTTGGACAGTTGCGTACACGTTTAGGTATTAAAGGAAACGAACATCAAGGACCAAAAGATGCAGCTATTGCCATTTTAAAATATGTAACAGGTGAGGAAGAATTAAAAGAATTACCTGTTGAAGAATAATAGGAAACAGCAATGTTTCCTATTTTTTAAAAGGAGAAATATATGTGGATTATATTTGGAATATTAACTCTTATCATGACTTTATTGAATTTGTATATGTATAATGCTGGTAAAAATTATCATATTTTTATGGCTCTTTCCTTATTCTTGATGGCATTGACACTTTGCGATCAGTATCAAATGATAGCGTCTTGGAGTTTAGCAGGGGATTGGAGTGCTATTGCAGATGTTGCACCAACATTATCTATGATGCTATGGATATTTGTAATAGGTTCTTTTGTGGTGAATGTCATACCATTATTATTAAGTTATCGTAAGAATCGTTAATAAGTATGATGCTTTATTTATGAAAATAAAAAAGATTGTCTAAATATCAATGATATCTTGACAATCTTTTTTTATTAATAGATTCCTTGAGAAATCATAGCAGCTACAACCTTTTCAAATCCAGCAATATTAGCTCCTTTAATTAAGTCGTAACCTAAACCATATTTTTGAGCAGCTTTGACTGAAGAGTCATGAATATCAACCATGATATCATGTAATTTCTGATCAACTTCTTCAGCGCTCCAGCTATAACGCATAGAGTTTTGAGCCATTTCTAATGCAGATACAGCAACTCCACCAGCATTCGCTGCTTTTGCAGGTCCTAAAGTTCCACCATTTTCTAAGAAGTAAGCAATGGCTTCAGGTGTTGTAGGCATGTTAGCACCTTCAATAATGTATTTCACTCCATTAGCAACCAATTGTTTAGCTTCTTCTAATCCGATTTCATTTTGTGTTGCACATGGGAAAGCCATATCAACTTTTAATCCCCATGGTTTTTCACCAGCATGGAATTCACATCCAAATTTTTCAGCATAATCTTTAAGTTTGACATCATTTGAACTTCTGATTTTTAATAAGAAATCAATCTTTTCATCAGTTGTAATTCCATCAGGATCATAAACATACCCATCTCTACCAGAAATAGATACAACTTTTGCACCATATTCTCTTGCTTTTAAACATACACCCCAGGCAACATTTCCATAACCTGAACATGCAATTGTTTTACCTTCATAAGAATCATTGAAGTGTTTTAAAACTTCTTTACCATAATAAACAGCACCAAATCCAGTTGCTTCAGGTCGAATTAAAGATCCACCATATGGTAATGGTTTACCAGTTAAGACACCATTTTCATAGGCTCCTCTGATTCTTTTATATTGTCCATACATATATCCAATTTCTCTGGCACCTGTTCCAATATCCCCAGCAGGTACGTCAACGTCTGGTCCAATATGACGATATAATTCAGTCATAAATGATTGACAGAAACGCATGATTTCATTGTCTGATTTTCTTTGTGGATCAAAATCAGAACCACCTTTACCTCCACCAATTGGTAAAGTTGTTAATGAATTTTTAAAGATTTGTTCAAAACCTAAGAATTTAATAATTCCTAAATTGACAGATGGATGTAATCTTAAACCACCTTTATATGGTCCAATCGCATTTGAGAATTGAACACGATATCCTCTATTGACATGAACTTTTCCCTGATCATCTTGCCAAGGAACTTTGAACATAATGGCTCTATCAGGTTCTACCAATCTTTCTAAAATAGCCATATCCTCGTATTCAGGATGAGCTTCAATAACAGGTTCTAAGCTTTCCAAGACTTCTTCTACAGCTTGAATAAATTCAGGCTGATCAGCATTTTTTCTTTTTACATCTTCTAAAACTCTTTCAATATATTTCATAGTTTGAATCCTCCTTGAACTTATTATATACAATGATAAATAAAAAACAAGCATTTTAATAAAAAATTATTACATTTTTTGAAATTTAGATAAAATAATTCTTATTTTTTAGTATAAATAGAATTAAATGATAGATTTGTTTTGAAAATAATAATTTTTTATAATGTTATGAATAAAGTTTTCATTCTTTATAAAATATGTTAAACTACAAGAGGTGATAAAAAATGATGAAAAAATTTAAAGAATATCGAACATTTTTATTTTGTCTTTTCTTATTTATTATATTGATGATTTTAAGTCTTTATGCTTTTATGCAAAAAGCTTTACCACAGGCCATAGGTTGTCTTTTATTATCATTGATTGCACTTTTATTAATGACTACAAGATATAAGATTATTTTATTTGATAATGAAATGATGATTTATGAGTGGAAAGTTGCAGCTATGTTACCAACATTGATTCCTTATCAAAATATTCAATCCATTCAAAAAAAGTCTAAGCATCATATTATTGTTGAGCATCAAAAAACAAGTCATATCTATGTTTTTAATAGTGATGCTTTTTTAGAAACTTATAATGAGTTCACTCAAGAGGATAAAATCAATGAAAATGAATAAACAATGTTTACCATGTCTGGTTAATCAGGTTGTCAAGATGGCAAGTATGACAGGATGTCTGAATCAGGATGAATTGTTTCACCAGTTTTTTGCCTATATGAGTCAGGTTGATTTTACAAAAACAAACCCTGAAATTATAGGTGAAGTTTTTGCCATGGTCAAAGCGTATATTCATCATGATGATCCTTACTATCAGTTAAGACATGATTATAATCAGATGTTTTTAAAACAACTGAATCAATTAGATAACCAGATTCATTCTTTTGAAAAGGCTGTTAAATATGCAATAGTAGGAAATATTATAGATTTTAGTCCTCTTCATCAAAATGTAAAACAAGATGTAACAAAGTATTTTCAAAATATAGATCAGTTATCATTAACTATTGACCATATTGAAGATTTAAAAGCTGATATTAAGACATCTTCATCTTTATTATATTTGGGAGATAATTGTGGAGAAATCTGTTTAGATAAATTATTGTTGAAAAGAATCAAGGATATCAATCCTGATATTACATTGTATTTTGCGACAAGAGGAGCAGCTGTGGTTAATGATTCTATATTAGAAGATGCCTATCAGGTAGGTATTGATGAATATGCAACCATTATATCTAATGGTGACAGTTCATTAGGAACAGTTCTTTCACGTGTCAGTGAAGAGTTTCTTGAAATCTATCATAAGGTGGATATAGTGATAGCAAAAGGACAGGCTCATTTTGAAAGCTTAAGTGAAGAAAAGAAAAATATTTATTTTTTATTGATGGTTAAATGTGGAGTGATCAGTCAATATATAGGTGCTTTAGAAAAATCGCTTGTCTGTCTATCTCAAAGAAAGAGAGGATAGCCAATGAAACTTCATGTGAAAAAAATAATAGATAGAGCTTCTTGGAAAACACAACAAAACAATCAAAAATACTATTTGATAGGGGCTTTGTTTTTATTTAGTTTACCAGTTGTCATGATCACCTATCATTTTTATATCATGTTTTTTCTTTTATTTTTCATCATTATAATTGTTTTAATAGCAAGCTATATTCAAAATATAAAAAGCTTTTTTGATTTGAAAAGATTAAAGAGTGAAGTTGTGGATGTTGATGAAAACCAATGTTTTGTTTATCAAGATAAAGTTTTTGATTTTCATCAGTTAATAAAAATTCATTTACTGCGTCGCGTTATTTATTTGGAATTTGAAAATGATATCGTTGTTTTAGAGTATCAGAAAACTCTTTTCAATCAATTAAAAGATTCATATTCTCAATTGATTAATCAAAAGACAACCAAGATTGGAAGAATATCTTTTATGCTATTGATGATAGATATGCTTTTTGGTGTCATTATTATAATGAAAATAGTAGGGGGCATTATTTATTGTCTATCGACTTCAACAACGATTATAGATATCAGTCGATTATTTGGAGATATAGGGACTCTTGCTTTTATCTTTATTTGTGTTTTTTTAGCGAATATATTGAAGAAGTATAAGATTGTTTTTTATACAGTATCTGTGATAGTGGCATTTTGGTCATTGATGTCTCCAATGACACATGTAACACAATTGCTTGTTGATCAAGGTGCTATAGCTTATCGTGAAGATGTGAATGGGGTTCAGATTTATCGCGATGTTGCTTATGTGTTTGGAAAAGATGCGACCTTGATGTATGTAGATTCGATAGATGATATAGGAACTTTTCATGATGTTGTGTATGTTGAAAGTCAGCAACAATATCAATTCTATAGTTTAACGACACCACATCAAACACTTCAAGATTTATATGAGGAATATGAGGGTAGTTCTTATAGTCATCAGGATATCAATATAATGATTGATAAAAATGTCATTAAAATCAATTCAAAACCTTATCAGGCAGAGTTGATTGGTGATCATATGTTATATGTCAAGTTACAGCATCCTTATATCATTCAATTCAAAGATTTTCGATGTGAACTTTATCAGTTAGATAGAGGACATACAGTTGTTTTACAAGAAGATTATATGAATGATGTTACTTCTCAAGATAACGATATAGAAAATGAGGAAAAGAAAAGTCAAGAAGAGAACCAAGACAATGAAACAGTGACAGCTTCAACATCACAGCCAGAAGAAAAATCAGAAATAGAAAAAAGAAGAGAAAAACAAGATCAACAAAGATATCAGGCTTATCAACAGGCTATCCAACAAGATGATATGACATCTTTCCAGTCTACACAGGATGTTGTGAAAGTTCATGACGAAAATACGGATATTTATCGAGTGATTAAGTCATTGGATAGGGAAATCACACGAATCAATAATGAAGAAGGAACTATTCTAGATGTCCAAATTTTATCAATGTTGATTTATCATCAAAATAATGATGAATATGGTATTTATATTAATAGGCGAGTTGATTCTTCTGTTGAAGAAAGTCAGACGTTTCAAGAAATCATTTTCATGAAGAAATATGGTCATGATTATATTGGAACAAGACTTTATGATATAAGTTATATGCCAACTGATCATCCTACCAATAATGGTGAATATGAAACACGTCAAACAACTGACTATCTTTATCGCATTGATGGTCATCAGGTTGTGGAAAATGCATGGTAAAAAAAGAATTTTCAAAAAATTCTTTTTTTATTTATTAAAGTGTGTTAAAATGATAAAAAATGAGGTGATATTTATGAAAAAGACAATTTTAAATCAACAATTTCATCGCCATCACCATTGGAACACTTAGGGTTATATCTATGAAAGATACAGCCCGTTTTGCATATACTTTATAAATGGGTGTATCTAATGACTTATAGAAGGTTTGGACGAGTCATTAAGACTCGTCTTTTTTGTTAAAGGGGGATTGACATGGAAGAGTTTAAATATTTAATACCTGAAGAAAGTATTGATGCCATTATGAATAATGTGTCTAAGTTAAGAGATATTGAAAATGATTTAAGACATATTTTTGTTGAACATGGCTATTTAGAAGTTTTGATGCCATCATTTGAATATGTGGAACTTTATAATGATATGGATATTGGAATTGATGAAGAAAAGATGTTTCAATATATCAATTATGAAGGCAAAAGAGTGGCATTGAGAGTGGATTTTACAGTTCCACTAGCAAGATTGTATAGCTCACAAAAAGAAAATGGTGAAAAAAGATATTGTTATTTTGGGAAGGTTTATCGTAAAGAAAAAAGACATAAAGGAAGAAGCAGTGAATTTTTTCAGGCAGGTATTGAATTGCTTGGAAAAGCAGGTGTTGCGGGAGATTTAGAATGCTTAGAGCTTGTTTTAGAAACAATGCAGTGTTTAAGATTAAAGACATTACGTATTGAAATGGGATCGGCTCAATTTTATAACCGTTTAGTTGAAATAGTGGATGATGAGAAATTCGTCAATATATTAAAAAGACGTGATTTAAGTGCTATGAAAGACTTTGTAGAGAGTCATCATTTTGATAATCATCTCCATGATTTGTTGTTGATGTTACCTCAAGCTTTTGGTGATATTCAAGTTTTATATCAGGTTCAATCACTGATAGATGATCCATTACTAAAAGAGGCTATTGAAGAGTGCATTCATTTATATCAACAATCAAAGATGAAAGACATTTTAACATTTGATTTAGCTATGACGCCAATGATGAAATATTATACAGGTATTATGTTAAAGGGGTATTCGCCTTATAGTGCTGAACCTATTATGAATGGTGGACGTTATGATAAACTTATGAATCATTTTCAAAGGCAGGTTCCTGCGATTGGATTTAGTTATGATTTAAGTCATATTCTCAAAGCTTTAGAAAAGGAGGAAGAAGCATGATTAAAATAGCCATTACAAAAGGGCGCATTGAAAAGCAGGTTTGTCAATTGTTATCAAAACAGGGATTTGATATGGAACCTATTTTTCATAAAGACCGTGAACTCATGATTGAAACTCCAGATGGTTTATCAATGATTTTTGCGAAAGCCAATGATGTTTTGACTTTTTTAGAACATGGGATCGTTGATGTCGGTTTTGTAGGAAAAGATACTTTAGAAGATAGTGATTTCCAGGATTATTATGAAATGTTGGATTTGGATATAGGAAAATGTTATTTTGCAGTCGCTGCTTATCCTGGTTACAAAGATAAAGTTTTTCATCGTCGTAAACGTATTGCTTCTAAATATACCAAAGTGGCTAAGGATTATTTTAACCAAAAACAGGAAGATGTTGAAATCATAAAGCTGGAAGGTTCAGTAGAACTGGGGCCTGTTGTGGGATTAAGTGATGCTATTGTGGATATTGTAGAAACAGGTTCAACGCTTAAAGCCAATGGTTTAGAGGTTATTGAAAAAATCAGTGATATTTCTACAAAAATGATTGTCAATAAAGTGAGTTTAAAATTTAAAAAAGAAGAAATCTTTGATTTGATTTATAAATTGAAAGGGGAGTAACAAGATGTTAAAAGTTTATGATTTACAAGGGCAGTTTAAGGATGTTGTGCAAAAGTTTTCATCACGTAAAACTGAAATGACCAAACAGGTCAATGATACTGTCATGAATATGATTGAAGATGTTGAAAAAAATGGAGATCAGGCATTAATGAAGTATTGTCGAGATTTAGATGGCTTCATGATTGATAATCCTAAAGATTTGATTGTCTCAAAACAAGAAATCTTGGATGGTGTCACAAGTGTTGGTAAAGACTTTATGCGTATTTTAGAGCGTACTAAAGAACAGTTAATAGCTTTTCATCAACATCAGGTGGATAAATCATGGTCATTATATAAGGAAAATGGTGTCATGATGGGACAGTTAGTACGAGGGTTAGAAAAAGTGGCTTTATATGTACCAGGAGGAACAGCAACGTATCCATCAACTGTTATGATGAATGCAATTCCTGCGAAGCTTGCAGGAGTTCAAAACCTGATTATCATCACGCCAGTAAAAGCTGATGGAAAAGTGAATCCTAGCATTTTAGCAGCAGCCTATGTTTGTGGGATTGATGAAATTTATAAGGTAGGGGGCGCTCATGGTGTTGCTGGAGTTGCGATAGGAACAGCAACCTTACCAAAAGTTGATAAAATTGTCGGACCAGGCAATATTTATGTAGCGACAGCTAAAAAATGCTGTTATGGCCGAGTAGACATTGATATGATTGCTGGACCTAGTGAGATTTTAATTGTGGCAGATGACAAAGCCAATCCTAAATATATTGCAGCCGATTTAATAAGTCAGGCGGAACATGATCGTTTAGCCAGTGCTCTTTTGGTCACAACATCGCCTTCACTTGTTGAAAAGGTCAATGAAGAGTTGAAACGACAGATACAGTTATTACCAAGAACAGAAATTATTGAAGAATCGTTACAGAACTATGGTGGAGCATTTATTGTGAATTCGATTGAAGAAGCTTTTCAGGTTTCTAATGAGTTTGCGCCTGAACATCTTGAAGTGCTTGTAGAAAATCCAATGAATACTTTACCACTGATTCATAATGCTGGATCTATATTTTTAGGTGAATATACACCAGAACCACTTGGTGATTATATGTCAGGAACAAATCATGTTTTACCAACCGGAGGAACAGCTAAATTTTATAGTGCTTTAGGTGTTTATGATTTTGTGAAATATTCATCATACAGTTATTATCCAAAAGCAGCTTTAGAAGCATTGAAAGATGATGTCATCACATTTGCCAAAAAAGAAGGATTAGACGGACATGCCAATAGTGTTGCAGTGAGATTTGAGGAGGATACATATGAGAAAAAGTCAAATAAAGCGTGAAACAAGAGAAACATCTATTGATATGTCCTTAAATCTAGATGGTCAAGGGATAGCTCAAATTGATACAGGTATTGGATTTATGGATCATATGCTTGAATTATGGGCTTTCCATAGTGGTTTTGATTTAAAAGTGATTTGTCATGGTGATTTAAACGTAGATAGTCATCATACAATAGAAGATTTAGGAATTGTTTTAGGAGAATGTATCAAAGAAGCATTAGGTGATAAAAAAGGCATTTATCGCTATGGTCAAATGGCTATTGTCATGGATGAAGCACTCGTCACAACAACACTTGATTTAAGTGGTCGTCCTTACCTTGTTTATCATGCACAATTGCCTTGTATGAAAGTTGGTCAATATGAAACGGAGATGACAAAAGAGTTTTTTAAAGCAGTCAGTGATCATGCTATGATGACTTTGCATATTCATGAAAGCTATGGTGAAAATACCCATCATATTATTGAAGCGATGTTTAAAAGCTTTGCACGTGCATTAAAACAGGCAGTCATGATTGATGAAAATCATCAAGATCAGATTGTGTCATCAAAAGGAGTTTTATAGGATGATTGTGATTATTGATTATCATGTTGGAAACTTAATGAGTGTGCAAAATGCTTTTTTGAAACTTGGTATGGATGTTGTGGTGAGTCGAGATCACGATGTGATTCGACAGGCTAAAGGAATTGTACTGCCTGGTGTAGGAACATTTCCAGTAGCAATGGAACATTTAAAGAAATATGATCTGATTGATATTTTAAAAGAAAGAAAAGAAGCGGGTATTCCAATATTGGGAATCTGTTTAGGAATGCAAATTTTATTTGAAAAAGGTTATGAAGTGACTCCAACGGAAGGATTAGGCTTTTTAAAGGGAGAAGTCAAATTGATGGATGTGCAGGCCAAAATCCCACATATGGGATGGAATGAACTGATTCTCACACAAGATCATCCCTTAATGAAAAATATAAAAAATGGAGATTATGTTTATTTTGTTCATTCTTATATGGCTTATCCAACCGATGATGAACTCATTGCCTGTTGTGAATATGGCCAAGCCAGAATCACGGCTGTTGTTGCAAAGGATCATGTCATGGGATGTCAGTTCCATCCTGAAAAAAGTGGTGCAGTCGGAAGAAAAATTTTATTAGCGTTTAAGGAGATGGTGCAATGATTATTATTCCAGCAATTGATTTAAAAGATGGTGAGGCAGTGCGTTTATATAAAGGTGATTATCAACAAAAAACAGTCTATTCTTCATCACCAGAAACGCTGGCTTTACAGTTTCAGAATATGGGAGCCAATTATTTACATGTAGTAGATTTAGATGGGGCTAAAGATGGGACAACAACAAATCTTTCAACAATTCAAAAAATTCGTCAGACCATCTCTATTCCTATTGAAGTCGGTGGTGGTATCAGAACAATGGATACGGTAGAACTATATTTAGAAAAAATAGGGATTGATCGTGTGATTTTAGGTACGGCAGCTATTGAAAATCCTGAATTTTTAAAAACAGCTTTAAAGAAATATGGAGCTAAACGTATTGTTGTGGGCGTGGATATCAAAGATGGATTTGTATCGACTTCAGGATGGCTTGTCAATACACAGATATACTACTTAGATTTTTTACAGGAATTAGAAAAAATGGGAGTTCAATATATTGTGTGTACAGATATTTCTAAAGATGGTACATTACAGGGACCATCATTTCCCATCTATCAAAAAATCAAAGACACAACATCTTTACATTGCATTGTTTCTGGCGGTGTAAAAGGAGCTGAAGATATTTTGGAAGCAGCCAGACAAGGTTATTATGGCTGTATTGTTGGAAAAGCTTATTATGAAGGTCAGATTGACTTGAAAGAGGTGATATCATGCTTGCCAAAAGAATCATTCCCTGTTTAGATATTAAAGATGGTATGGTTGTCAAAGGAGTGAATTTTGTAGGATTAAAAAATGTGGGTGATCCTATTGAAATTGCGAAAAGATATGATGAACAATGTGCTGATGAAGTTGTTTTTTTAGATATCACAGCAACTTATGAAAATCGTGATATTATCAAAGATCTGATTCAACGTGCAGCCAGTGAATTGTCGATTCCATTAACTGTCGGTGGGGGTATTCGTACTTTAGATGATTTTCGTATGATTTTATCCAGTGGAGCAGATAAAGTTTCTATCAATTCAGCAGCGATTTTAAATCCACAATTGATCCAACAGGCTGCAGATGAATTTGGTGTGCAGTGTGTCGTTGTAGCAATTGATGCCAAGATGCGTGATGATCAAAGTGGTTATGATGTCTATATGGCTGGTGGTAGAAAAAATACGGGATTGGATTTAATCACATGGGTTCAACAATGTGAGCAGCTGGGAGCTGGTGAGATTTTATTGACATCTATGGATAAAGATGGAACCCGTGATGGATTCGATATTGATATGTTAAATGCAGTCCTTGACGTTGTTTCTATTCCCGTCATAGCCAGTGGTGGGTGTGGGAATCAGGAAGATATTGTGGAAGTATTTGAAAAAACAAATTGTGATGGGGCCTTGGCAGCTTCTTTATTTCACTATCAGGAAGCAACTATTGATGATGTGAAAGCATTATGTGCCAGTCATCACATTCCAGTAAGGAGGAATTGAGAATTGATGAAACCAGATTTTGAAAAAGGAAATGGGTTAATCCCAGCGATTGTACAAGATGTCAAAACAAAGGATGTATTGATGTTAGCTTATGTCAATGAAGAGGCCTATGAAAGAATGTTGACAACCAAAGAAACTTATTTTTATTCACGTTCACGTCAGGAACTTTGGCATAAAGGAGAAACATCTGGACATTTCCAATATATTCAAGGGATGTATTTAGATTGTGATGAGGATACTTTACTGATTCTGGTTGAACAGGTTGGAGCAGCCTGTCATACTGGAGCCTATTCATGTTTCTTTCAGGAAGTCATACCTTACATTTTTGAAAAGAATATTTTTCATGAAGTTTATGATGTCATTGCAGATCGACAGGTACATCCTGTTGAAAAATCATATACAAATTATTTATTGGAACAGGGTGTTGATAAAATCTGTAAAAAAGTAGGCGAAGAAGCCAGTGAAACAATTATTGCAGCAAAAAACAACAATCAAGAAGAATTAATTGGTGAAATCAGTGATTTATTTTATCATGTATTGGTTTTGATGTATCAACAAGGTATTCAGGTTGAGGATATAGAAGAGAAATTGAGGGAAAGACATCAAATCAGTGGTAATAAAAAAGAATTTCATCAAAGAGGAGATTATTAGTGATTCTGATAATCTTTTTTTGTTTTGATAAACAAATAAATTTAATATTAAGCGCTTTCAAACTATGTTATAATGAACATATGAAGAAGAAAGGAGTATGTGTATGGGTCAATGTCGTCAATTTAATGACATTAAAATAGAGAGAATATTTGATCAAATTCAAAATTCTCCCTTTTTTTCTTTCTGTGCTAAAAAAGCACAAAAAGATACTGATCATTTTTAATGATTTTTTTAAGTTTTTAAGTTATAATTTTTTTAGAAAATGATGTCTATACTACTGATTAGTATTTTGTACGCAAAAATCCCTTTTTCATTTTTCTAACTTTGGGATTTCGTTTGCCATCAACTCTATATTTGAGTGTTGTTGGTTTCTTGGTATAGACATTCCATCTTCCAAAGAGTCTATTGGGTCGAATAGGC
>NZ_NFHI01000021.1:0-41647 GCF_002159255.1 Massilimicrobiota sp. An80 | reverse complement strand
GCCAATGGAACATCCTTGGAGAAATGATGACTTTCTTGGCTTTCTAGCAAGACAAAAGCATCGTACAAACGGTGCTAATGTTTAACTTTTTTTAGGACATTTTCAAAATTGCTTGACAGTTTTATTCATCAATAAATTTAACTTCCACCTGATATGAATCACCTACTAAATTAAGAACTTCTTTAATGACATTTGAAGCATCACTTTGTGTTGCATCCTTTTTCAAAATTGTTATTTTGACAGTCTGATTATCAATTTCTACATAACTTTCCTGATAACCAAGTTCCCCTAATTGTGTGACAATTGATTTTTCTTTTTCAGTCACATTTTTTGTTTCACTTATAGTTTCTAGTGCTTCATTAATAGATTCAGAAGTGCTTGATTCTTTTGCAATAATTTCATTGTTTTTAGTAATAATATCTTCTCTTTTTTTATCAAGCTGATTCTGTAATTGTTCAATAGTAGAAATATCATTTTGAACAACTTCATTTTGTGAGGTTGGTGGTAACATGATGTAATAAATTGATAACACAAGAATAAGACTAAATAAAGTTAAAAATGTAAAAGCCTGTTTATTCATATTCATTCTCCTTTTTTCTATATACTATATGATAAAACAGACTTAATTATGAAAAAAAGAGCTTACGCTCTTCCTTGATATTTACCATCAACTGTATTAACAATAACAACTTCACCTTCATTAATAAATAAAGGAACTTTAATTTGATATCCAGTTTCGATAGTTGCATTTTTTGTTGCTCCAGTTGCTGTATCACCTTTTACAGCTGGTTCAGTTTCAGTAATTTTAAAAGCAACATTAATTGGTAATTGAATTCCTAAAACTTCACTTTCATAACTTGTTATTTCTACTTCGTCTGAAGGTTTTAAGAAATTCTTTTCCCATTCAAGACGACTAGCAGGAATTTCAATTTGTTCATAAGTTTCATTATCCATGAAAACAAAGCTATCTCCTGAATCATATAAATATTGCATTTTTCTTTTTTCAATCATTGCTAAATCAACTTTTGCAGTAGGATTATAAGAAACTTCAGTAATAGCACTTGTTCTCATATTTTTTCTTTTTACCATATATTTTCCTGATAATCTACCTTGTTTATTTTGATCATTAGAAATACATAAAAAAAGATCATTATTTTCTGTATATGCATTTCCTGGTTTTAATTCTTTAATGTTGACTGCCATAAAAAATATCTCTCCTTTGCTATATGTCTTCTAGATTATAGCAAATTTCAATAATATTGTAAAATAAAAAAGTGCATTGTACTATTGCTTTAGAAAAAAAGAATAAAGATAAAATCTATTGCAAGTAAAATATAGGTCATAACTTTTAGATTGCGTTTCTTTTTTTCATCTATCATTGCCTTATTACAATAACATGTTAATAAAAAACAAATAATCAAAATACCAAAAACAATATAATAAATCATAAAATAGAACCTCCTATACATATTCAAATTTTAAAATGGCTCCTGTATCCACTTCTACCCACACTAAAAAAGAATACTGCATCTGTTTTGTTTGAACAAATGTTGTGACTTCATAATAATTCCCTAAATCATCTACGGTTGATATCACTTCATTATCATTAAAACTGTAATCATCACTTAGTAAAATATCATTTTGAACAGTATCGCTATAATATTTTACCAAGAAAATTTCTAAATTTTTTTGTTTCAATAACAAAGAAATAGAATGGAGCTGGCTGGCAGATTGAAGAATATAAAAACTCGTTATAGATAATGCTAATGTTAAAAGCATAAAAACAATTAATACTATTTGAAGAATAGATCCCCTTCTATTCATTAGTAACGATTTCATCTTGTCCTTCCTCTTTTTCAGAAGTAAACGCATATGTCAATAGAAAAGAGTAACGTTGACGATCTCTTGTTAAATGGATATATATCAAATCATTTTCAATAGAAAAAGAAACATCATCAACATGAAATAATAATATTTCAAATCCTGGCGTTTTTACTAATCTATTGTTATCAAGAATAAGCGAGTTCTCTTCTCCATCAAAATCTAAATAGCGAAATACCTCTCCAACTTCTATGTATGATGTTCCAATGGTATATTGACTGCATTGTTTGGCTGCAATATAAATATCTTCATTATTTGCAGTATGATGAGTATAAGCGTATTGTATAAGATTAAATAAACCAGTTAAAGTGAAAATAATCATCAGTGTTATTGAAAGAGATAATAATACTTCAATTAAAGTAAAACCATCTCGATGATACTGACGTAATCTTGTGAATATGTGAAATCACCTTCTTCTTTTAACAATAATTGATAATCTTGATGTATCTTTACTTCCTTTTTGTATAATATTGAAAATAAACTTATAAAGAGAATAAAAACTGAAATAAAAATTTCAAAAGCAAACAAGCTTTCAATTAATGTAGTTCCTTTTCTATTGAACATAAAAACTACCACTTCCAATCTGATAAACAAGTGTATAAACTTGACTCCCACAATAATATGTGAGTGTCTTTGCTCCTTGAATATTTCCATTTTCATTAAATGTCAGCTGATGTGATTCAAATGAATCATTTGAATCAAGAGTAAAAGTTTGTGAGGATTCTTCCCATTCGTATTGAATAAAATCAGATGCAAAAGTCACTGTCACTTGCGTTTTTAGATTCATAGCTGTCAATTTCGCCTGATATAAAAAACGTGTTATTTCTTCAATCTTTGTATGATCGTTTTTGACTGGTAAATGTATGCGCCACGACAAACAAAATAACATACACATAATCATGAGAACAAATAATGTTTCAATCATAGTAAATCCTGATTTATCGTACATAGGCTTGCCCATTTTTGATAGATATTTTTTTTCCATTTGGACAGACACCTTGCTTTTCTGTTAAATATGGATCAGAGCCACTTGTTAAATCAGAAATCTTGGTTGGTAATTTACCATTTTCAATTTCATATAACAAAATTTGTGAATTGACAACCTCAATTTGAGCTTCACACCCTTTATTTTTAACAACAGTATTTTTAGATGTTACATTAGGAATAACAAGAAGTAGAATAACTAAAATAACACTAATACAGAAGATCATTTCAATTAAAGTAAACCCTTTTTTATTAAACATATTTACTTTCCTTTCTATTATATATTTGATATGGAATTCATCATAGGAATAATAATGGCTATATAAATTGTAATGACAAACAAAGCCACAAAGCCATAAATCATAGGAATCAGATATTTTAAAAAACGTTCTATACAATAATCTAAATATTCATATGTAACCTGAATATAATAAGATAATGAATGTCTTTGTTGTGGATTTTTCATATACATCTGAAAAAAAGATATAAATAAATCATCAAAATATTCAAAGTCTTCCAATATTTCTTCTAAGTTCTCACCTCCATACAATCGATTATTTATCTCATACAAAATAATTTTTAAATCACTATCCGTCATCTGTTCATTTAAAATGCTTATAACACTGGTACTGTCAATATCTTCACTTAATAATTCATGAAAGTATAATGCAAATTTGAGTGAAAAATATTTTTGCAAAATCAGCTTAAATATCGGCCATTTGAGATACATTTCAATAATTCTATATAATTTATGCTTTAACGCATAAATCAGCCTTAAAACAAGATATAACGCTATAAAAACAGCACCAATAATAAAACTTGGTATAAAATAAAAAAAGCCAAATAAAATCTCTATAAGAAATGATTTTTCGATTTGGAAAGAACTAAAAAGCTGATTGACATTCGGTAACAGCATAAACACAACAAATAGTGAAAAAAGAAATAAAAAAGTCACCAAGATAGAAGGGTATGTTAACTTTGATTTCAGTTTATTTTGATATTCTTCTTTCATTATGCAAATATCTAGGCTTTTCTTAATTGCTTCTGATAAACAATTTTTATTTTGAAAAAAACGAAAATATTCGCAGAACAAATGTGGTAAAGAAGAATTCAATAAAATGTTTTCTATTGATTCACCGTGATTTAACTGCTCCAACATTTCATCAATAACATGATAATGAATCATTTGCTGACATAAACGTAAAGCTTCTTCAATACTATAACCTGCTTCCAATAAACCATACAGATTTTTTAATAACAAATAATCTTTATTCATAGACAAGTTCCTCTTCAAATAATTCAGATGGGAATCCCATTTCAATGAATTGATGAGCTGCTTTATGAAAAGAAAGATAAGAAAACTCCTGATGATTTAGATATTTGTCTATATCCTCTTTTTTCATGAGTTCAGATATGACAAATGCCTTTTTATTTGCCACGTCATATTTCATACGCTGTGAAATAATGCCTACAACAACATCAAGTATATCGGTTTTGTGAATACCCAAATTCATAAAGCGTTTAATAGAAAGTGGTGCATTACTAGCATGGATAGTTGTTAAAACAAGATGTCCAGTTAAAGCACAAGTCAAAGCAATTCTTGCTGTTTCTTCATCTCTAATTTCACCAATCATAATAACATCTGGATCATGTCTAAGGATTTGTCTAAGCGTATCATAATATGTAATACCAATCTTTTCATTCAACTCAATCTGTAAACAACCATCCAAATGAATTTCAATAGGATCTTCTATTGTAATGATGTTTTTTTGAGAGTCATTAAGAATTTGTTTTAAAACAGTATATAAAGTTGTTGATTTTCCTGAACCTGTAGCTCCACTTATAAAAAAGAGTCCATGACTTTGTTTCGATAACCAATAAAGATAATCTTGTATTTCTTTTTGATATGTAAGTTCTTGAATCGAACGTAATTCATGATTGTTTAAAATTCTTATGACAATACTTTCAAATTCTAATGACGGTAAATAAGAAACTCTTAAGAAATATTTTTTCTGATTCATTTTTAAAGAAATATTTCCAGTTTGTGGCATCAAACGATAATTCGTATGAATCAATGATTTATATTTAATAAAATTCATTAATTTATACCCTTTTTCATTTTCTAAAACATCATACAGTTTTAACTCACCAAAAATACGAAATTGAATTCTCAAATCTTTTTTTAATAACATATGAATATCCGTAGCTTTTTGATTCAATGCACGATAAATCATTTTTTCAAATAGTTCATCCATAATAACCCTCCTATTATATATATACGCATTATTTTTTCATTTTTCTTTTTTTCAACAAAAAAAGATCATAAATTTTTATGATCTTAAAAATGGATTATGCTTTTGTTCATAATTTAATGAGCTTTCTTCTCCATGCCCAGGGAGTAAACGTGCATCAAACTGTAAAGATTTAATTTTTTCTAAACTTTCTTTAGTAGTAAGATGAGATGATGTGGGGAAATCATAACGACCAATCGAACCAGCAAACAGAACATCACCACTAAATAAAGCATTTTCTTGAGGAACATAAATCATACTGCTTCCATAACAGTGTCCTTCTAACAATAGCCACTGAACTGTCATCCCTATAATATTCATTGTAGAAGTTGCTTCCAAAAGAGGAGCTCTTAAAGTAAACGATTCTCCCATCATTGCAGATAGATTATATTGAGGATTTCTTATGATTTCAAATGATTCTTTTTGTGCATATACTGGACATTGAAATCTTTCATATAAATAATCAACAGCGCCAATATGATCAAAATGTCCATGTGTCAATAATATAGCTTTTAATTCTAACTCTTTTTCTTCTAAAAATTTAGCAACTTTTTGTCCTTGAGCACCTGGATCAATAATAAAACATTCATGATTATCATTATATATAACATAACAATTTGTTTGCATTGTTCCTAATATTAATTTTTTTATCATTATCTTCGTTCCTTTCAAAATAAAGAAAAAAAGCCAAAAAGGCTTATTTTTTTTCTTTATGAGTTGTTTTTTTATTACATCTAGGACAGTATTTTTTGACTTCCATTCTTTCTGGATGATTTCTTTTATTTTTTGTATTAATGTAGTTTTCTTCACCACATTCAGTACATTTTAAAATGATGTTTTCTCTCATTTTTACACCTCCATCACGACTTTGCCATACTATAATAGCATAAACAATTCAAAATTACCATAAATTTTTCACTTTTTATCCATATTTTTCAAAATACTTTTCAAATGCATATTTTGATAGAGTCGTACATGTCCCTCCACCAGCATCAGGTAATGCTTCAGCAATACAAGCAACAGCTATTTCTGGATTATCATAAGGAGCATATCCAATAAAGGCTCGATTGGCCCATACGTCACTTGTTCCTTCATAAACTTTCTGTCCAGTCCCAGTTTTTCCTGCTGCTTCATAATCTCCATTGACACCACTCGCTAGTCCTGACACACAACCCATTCTAAATCCAGTATGAATTGTATCAAAAGCTAATTTATAACTTGAGACATCATCGAGTACTTTTACCTGATGTTGTAAAAGTGATATCTTTGTACCATCGTCATCTTCTGTAAAAGATTCCATAAAAAGATGTGGTTGGACTCTTTTACCACCATTGGCAATTGAGGAAACATATTGTGCCATTTGAATTGGTGTATAAGTATCATATTGTCCAATTGCAAAGTCAAGAAAGTTACCAGCTTGTCGTTGTGTAACACGACCACGATAGCCTAAGGCTTCACTAGGTAAATCTATACCTGTCTTTACACCTAATCCTAATTCTCCTACATCAAGTCTCATCTGATCAAATGCTGAATCCCTAATAGACAAAGGCTCTCCATATTCATAAGTTCCTCCACCTAATAAGGTTGCAACATAAAACATATAAATATTCGAAGATTGTGACAATGCTTCTGCAGCATTTAAACGTCCTAATCCACCTGTATCCCATGAAAACTTGGTCGGTGTACCAGCTATTTTAAAACCACTACTTGTATCATCAAATTCCGTGTATTGATTAATCACACCATGTTTAATACCTGCATATATTGTTCCACCTTTAAATGCCGAACCTATTTCAAATGCGTTTTGAACAGCGCCACCAGCCAATTCATAAATATCTCCCTTTTCATCTCTTTGATAACCACACATTGCATAAATGGCTCCTGTATTAGGATCAATCATAACAAGATAAATGTTATTAGCATATCTATATATTGAACTCGTATGTGCCTTCATTTGTTTTTCAATTTCATCAGTAATCGCCGATTGTAAATCCCAATCAATAGTCAAACGAATATTATCACCTTTTGTCCCGCTTGATACAGTTTCTACAACAGGATTTCCATCACTATCATAAGCCAAGGAATAAGTTGCTGGAGTTCCAGCCAAAATATTTTCATATTGCATTTCTAAACCACTTTTTCCTACACGTGAATCATTGTTATAATCCTGAGCTAATAATATATCTTTTGTACTTGCAGGCAATCCTTCTTTTTTCGATGTTACTCTTCCTAAAACAGATTTAAATTCTGTACCGTATGTATTTTCTCTTGACCAGTCATTTGTTACTTTAACACCACGTAAAATATCAGAATTTTCACCAATGAGACTTGCTTCTTTAACTGTTAAACCTTCTAATAAAACAACTGATCCACTTGTACAGTTTTGAATTTTTGAATAAATCATATAATACTTAATATCATCATCAGATAAATTGTCTTTTAACATCTGACTTGTAATACGACTTAATTGTAATTGATAAATTTCATCACTTGAATATGTCGATCTTTCTTCGCTAGTGATTAAATCATTAATTAAATCATCTTTAGTATCCTTGCATTTTAAAATCAAATAATCTTTTTTATCTCTTTCAGTTACACTTTTAATATCAACATTTACATTTTTGACTAAAAAATTTGCAATGATTTTGATATCATCTTGCGTAATACTTTGTACGGCATAATAAGTCGCACAATTGATATTTTTATTGTAAGAAAGTCTTTTATAATTTCGATCATAAATATTACCACGGAATGTATCAGCAGTAAAAAGACTCGTATTATATTGTTTAAGTTTTGTTGAATAATATTCCTGTTGAGAAATTTGAGTAATAAACAAACGTATCAACAAGACAACACCAACAGCACCAATAACTCCCATTAAAATTTTAAATCTTCTTGAGATGACATTATCGGTTTGATTTTTAATTTGGGTTTCAATTTCTTTTTGCCCTTCAAATCGAATGGGATTTTTTTTGAATAAATTCAATTTTAATGCACCTCCTCGACTTATTATATTATATACAATCTAGAAAGTAAATCAACCCATAAGAAAAAGAGAATTTCACAAATTCTCTTAATCATCATCAACAGAAAGAATAGCCATAAAAGCTTCTTGAGGAATTTCTACACTTCCTACTGCTTTCATTCGTTTTTTACCTTCTTTTTGTTTTTCTAAAAGTTTTTTCTTACGTGAAATATCCCCACCATAACATTTTGCTAAAACGTTTTTACGCATAGCTTTGATATTTGTTCTCGCAATAACTTTACCCTGTATTGCAGCTTGAATAGGAACTTCAAACATCTGTTTTGGGATAATCTCTTTTAATTTCTCACAAATAATACGACCACGATTATAAGCAAAATCTTTATGAACAATTGTTGATAAAGCATCTACAACATCACCATTCAATAAAATATCCATACGTGTTAATCGACTTTCTTTATAACCATCTAATTCATAATCAAAAGAAGCGTATCCTTTTGTACATGATTTTAATTTATCAAAAAAGTCATAGACAATCTCACTTAATGGAATCAGGTAAACAACATTTCTTCTCAAGTCATCAATATATTCAATATCCTGATATTCACCACGTTTAGATTGGCATAGTTCCATAATTGGACCTACATATTCATTAGGTGTCATAATTGAAGCCTTAACAAATGGTTCTTCAATATGATCGATTCTTTGTGGTCCAGGCAATGCAGCAGGATTGTCAATTTCAATCATAGAACCATCTGTTAAATAACAATGATAAATAACGGATGGCGCCGTAGCTATTAATTCAAGATCAAATTCTCTTTCAAGACGTTCTTCAATAACATCCATATGTAAAAGGCCTAAAAATCCACAACGGAATCCAAATCCTAAAGCCTGTGACGTTTCCGGTTCAAAAACAAGTGATGAATCACTTAATTTCATTTTTTCTAATGCTTCTCTTAAATCTTTATATTTTGCATTATCAACAGGATACAAACCACAGTAAACCATTGGATTTAATTGACGATATCCTGGTAACTGAACATTTGAAGGTTGTTCTAAAGTTGTAATTGTATCACCGACATGAACGTCACTAATGGATTTAATCGAAGCAGCAATCCATCCAACTTCCCCTGTTACAAGTTCTTCTTTTTTAACCTCTTTTGGTGTTCTGACCCCTACTTCCAACACTTCATAAACAGCTCCAGTAGCCATAAAACGAATATGATCTCCAACTTTTATTTTTCCTTCTTTGACACAAACAAAAACAATAACACCTCGATAACTGTCATAATAAGAATCAAAAATCAAAGCCTGTGTAGGATGAGAAATATCACCACGTGGTGCAGGAACATTCAAAACAATATCTTCCAAAACATCTTCGATATTTAATCCAGTTTTGGCTGAAATCAAAGGTGCTTCATCAGCTGGTAAACCTATAATATCTTCAATTTCATGAATAACACGCTGTGGGTCTGCACTTGGTAAATCAATTTTATTAATAACAGGTAAAATTTCTAAATCATTATCTAATGCTAAAAAGACATTGGCTAATGTCTGCGCTTCAACACCTTGAGCAGCATCAACAACCAATACAGCTCCCTCGCATGCAGCTAAAGAGCGTGAAACTTCATATGTAAAGTCTACATGACCGGGTGTATCTATTAAATGCAAAAGATATGTTTCGCCATTTTTGGCTTTATAAGTCAATTGAACAGCATTTAATTTAATAGTAATACCTCTTTCTCTTTCCAAGTCCATACTATCAAGTAACTGTTCCTTCATATCACGATCACTCACTGCCCCAGTAAGTTGTAAAATTCTATCAGCAAGAGTCGATTTTCCATGATCAATATGGGCGATAATAGAAAAATTTCTAATATGTGACTGATCAATACTCATCTTTATCTCCCCTTTCTATTCTTATCTATTTTACACAATTCTATCTTAAAAGAAAACAAAAAAATAGTCAAATGACTATTTTTTCATAAAATACTTATCCAAAAATTCAACATGTTCAACTTTGACTTCCATGATCGTTGTAGATAAATGATCAGGCGATTCAAATGTTTTAGACTGAAGCCTTCCTTTAATTCCTAAAAAACTTCCTGCTTCGCAACAATCCATAACTTCTTGAGCTATGCCTTTCCAAAGAACACAACTAATATAATCATGATCTCTAATCCCTAAATTATTACGATAAGGTCTTTCTACATCTAAGATTAAAGTTGCTAATTTAACACCAGTCGGTGTTTCTTTGAATTTTGGATTTTCAGCAAGTCTCCCTATTAAAATAATTTCATTAAACATTTTTATATTTTACCTCCTCATCTATGAGTATATAGGAAAATATAAAAAGTACCAAAAATGGTTATTTTTATCCTTTTTATAACTTTTCTTTATATTTTGGAAGCTCAAAAAGCATAAAAATGATAAAAAAATGGAGAAATCATACAAAAATATGAGCCAATTTATTAAAATGAGTCATGCCTATAAAAGAAAAAAGTAAAGAAAATCTTTACTTTTCAAGCAAAACAAATGCAATTGCATATTTATTTTCATGTGAAATAGAAATATGAGCATGAGAATCATGTAAATAAGGCGCACCACTTTCATCATTTAAAATTTCAATATCATGAAAAGCCATTGCTCCAATACCAACATGACAAGCTTTCATATAAGCTTCTTTACCAGCAAAACGTCCTCCTAAAAATTCTAATTGTCTTTTAGGAGAATTCATTTTTGTAAATATCTGATACTCTTTTGGCGATAAAATATGTTTAACAAAATTGAGATTATGAATATCTAAACGTTCAAGATCAATAATATCAACACCTATTCCCTTCATTAATCTTTAAACTTTTTTTCATAAAGACTCATCAATTCATCTAAACTCATAGAATCATCAATTTCATCAATGAAAGAATCCTCATCTTTGTTTTGGAAATCTAGCTTAAATTCACCAGTTCTCTCTTCAATAATTTTTAATTGATCTTGTTCTTCTTCAACAATATTTGCTATATTTCTTAAATTCTGTTCAACACTTGGTTCTTCCACTTCAACCTTTTTTGGTTTTTTTGTCTTTTCTTCTTCCACATTTTCAAATGGACCGTAAAACGGACTAATAATGGGAATTAATTCATCTGATTCCTTTTTGACTTTCTTAACCTTAGGTTTTGCCACCTTTTTAACTTCTGGTTTTTTTGTCTCTTTTAAACCTGTCATTGGAGATATAATCTCACTCATACGATAAGTAGATTCTGCAGGCGCACTTTTTTTAACTTCTTTTTTCTTTGGCTCTTCTTTTTTGATATCTTTCTTTGTTTCAACCTCATCATTATAAATAAGAGGAGTACTAAATTTTTCTTTACGTCTTTGTTCTAAAACAGGATCAACTTTTTCAAATAATTCTTCTTCCTCTTCTTTTTTAAAAAACTTTTTAAACATTTTGCTTTCCTCCTTACAACATTATTTCTATTTCTCATTTTCTAATCAATCTGATCAATAAACTCCTGAATCTGCTGTTGTGTTTTTCTTAATTTATTGACATATCTTCCAACTTCTTTACCATCACGATAAGCGACGAAAGATGGAATACCCATAATCTCTAAATCAATACACAAATCAACCATTTCATCACGATCTATATAATAGAAAGTCCACTCTGGATTTTGTGCTACTAAATCATCAATAAATGTTTTTAAAAAATGACAATCTGGACACCATGTTGTTGAAAATACTAACATAGCATTTCCTTTAATTGCATTTTCAAATGCTTGTAAATCACTAATCTTTATTAAATTATCCATTTTTATTAACTCCTTTAAATGTTGTTTTGACTTGATATATTGGACCAAATGGAGAAAACTTTCTCTCATATTCTGTTTGAATATTATCCTCATATCCTTCACTATGATGCAAGTCTAAGCATACATCTTCAAAATGTAATCCATAGTTTTGAAATGACACCAAAGAATATTCAAACAATAAACGGTTATCTGTTTTTAAAATCAATTCACCATTATCAATAAGAATATTTTGATATACATCTAAAAATGCAGGTGATGTTAAACGTCTTTTTGTATGTCTTTTCTTAGGCCAAGGATCACTAAAATTTAAATGTATACGATTCACTTCATGTTTACCAAAAACTTCTGTTAAAAGAATGGCATCTTCTTTTAATAATTTTAAATTTGATGGTATTTTTTCTAATTGATCTATTTTTTTTATAGCTCCGACCATAACACTTGGAAATTTTTCAATTCCAATATAGTTGATATTTGGATAACGTAAAGCATTTTCAATAATAAAATCACCCTTACCCATTCCAATTTCAATATATATAGGATTTGAATTTCCAAATAACTCATTCCATTTTCCACGATATTGTTTACCATCTAAAATCACAATATCATCATGTGCAGCTAAAATATCATTAGCTTTAGGATTATTTCTTAAACGCATATAAGCCTCCTATATTTTTTTATTGTAACACAGTTTCACTCTTTAATCTATCTAATTCTTCATCAGTTAAAGGACGATAAGCTCCTAATTCAAGATTTTCATCTAAGTTTAAATTTTTCATACGTATTCTTTTTAAATAAAGAACTTCTTTACCAACAGCATGAAACATTTTCTTAACCTGATGGAATTTTCCTTCATAGATTTCTACTTCAATCTCACTATGATTTTGTGTTGTTGATAAAATTTTTAAATGTGCACTTTGACATTGATATTCATTATCAATAACAACACCAGATAAAAAGGTTTGAACATCATCATCTGTTACAACACCTTGAATTTTTGCATAATACACTTTAGGGCAATGTTTTTTAGGTGATAACAGCTGATGAGCAAGAACACCATCATTTGTAATCAATAATAAGCCTTCGGTATCAACATCTAATCTTCCAACAGGAAATAAATCTTGGCGATAATTTTCTTCAATTAAATCAATAACAGTTGGATAAACATTATCTTCAGTGGCACTCACATAGCCAGCAGGTTTATTTAACATATAATAAACATATTCCTGATAATGAATACGTTCATCATCAACATAGACCTTATCTCCTACAGGATCAACATGATGTTTATCTTTTTTAATAACTTCACCATTGACTTTCACATAACCATTTTTGATTAATTGTTTGACTTCTTTACGTGTCCCAAAACCACAATGGGCTAATAATTTATCTAATCTCATGATTGTACCTCAATATATTTTTCTACTTTTTGTGTTTTTTCTTTATCCAAATAATAACAAACATATATTTTTACATCTTGTATCTTTTCAGTTTCTCCAGAAAGCTGAACTCCTTTATAAAAATGTTGACTTTTATCAATATAATCAACTTTCATGTGGCTGATAGAGTCATCAACAATTCCTAAAACCGGACACATCTTTTGATCATCTTCATGAGCATATGCCATAGCCTCGATATAATACATATCAACCTGTGGCTGGTCGATAATAACATCATAACGATAACTATCTTCTAAATCATAAAAAACAACTTGAACATGAAATGGATAATCTGTATCAAATTCCTGATGTGATATTAACTGTTCTTTAATTTGATAATATTCCTGAAATTGTTCATCAGAAGATGATGATTGACATGCCACACAGAACAAAGAAATCAATAAACATAATAATATTTTTTTCATATCATCACCGCTTCTATTATAACAAATTTATAATCAGATAGCTATATGAAATCATCATGCTCATAATGAAAAAAGGTATCATTATGACTAGCATAACAATACCTTATTTTCAATACAACATTGAAAATTTATTTTCCACGACATTCAAATGTATCACAAGCAGTTTCTGCATTTTTCTTTGCTTCAACGCAGTGACAATTACCGACATGAATACAGTTTGCTTCACAACATCCATCACAATAATATTTACAACTATCTACGCTACATTTAACATCCTTAGCCATAGTTTCACCTCCATATATTATTATGGCTTGATGGACTATGAATATACAATCAAACAACTAAAACTGTATTCAAGATTTCCATGACATGATGTTAAAGCAACCTGATATTGCATATCCTGAATTTGCGGATTTTCTTTTTGAATAAATTCATTAAGTGCATCTTCTAAATCCAATTCATGTGTTTTTTCTATGATTTTAATTTTCATATATCTATTATAACATCATGACTATATTCAATTTGTCAACTATTGACGTATTTCAATAGCAAATTGGCAACTGAATTCTTGTTGTGGTTCTAATGAAATGATACCTTCTTTATCTTTAAATTCGCCATCAAAGTCGATATAATCTCCATGTCCATTCCATGGTTCTATAGCTAATAATCCACCGACATGTTTACTTGCCCAAATTCCAAGATGTGGATAATTTTTCATATGGAAATAAATAGCTTTTTGATGATTAATTGATTTTAATGCAACATAACTTGATTGAAAATCTTTAAATACAATAGCATCATTATCCAATAATGCCTGTCTTACAAAGAAACGTTTTTCATGATCAAAAAATGGTTTTGTTGTACGTGACATAGCACGATGAGCAACATCAATGACTTTCTGATCAAGAGTTTCTTCTTTTTCAAATTCAACATAGTAATCATTGCTTGATTCATTTTCCATAAACGGACATGCAAATGCTGGATGTCCACCAATCTGGAAATAAATTGTTTTTTGATCAGTATTTTTGACAACACATTGACATTCCAATGTATTCCCTTTTAAAGTATAAATGACTTTCAAATTAAATAAATATGGATATTGTTTTAAAATATCTTCATTTGGAGTTAATTCAAACTCAACGCAAGTATCAGATAATTGATGTGTCATATATTCATTATGTCTAGAAAAACCATGTTGTGTCATATGATATGTTTGTCCATCTATACGACATTCATCATTATGCAAAGCACCTACAATTGGGAAAAGTATTGGTGCACTACTTGCCCATAATGATGGATCTCTACGCCACATATAGTTTATTTGATCATGCTGTCCGATAATTTTAATAATTTCAGCACCTTTTGCATTTAATTCAACTTCTAATTCACTATTTTTTAAAATCACCATATTCTATACCTACCTATTTCAATTGTCCCTTAATCATTGTTTGTTGAATTTGAATGTTGTCATCAAAGAAAATAATATCTGCATAATTTCCCACTTTAATTTCTCCTAATAATGGTTCATTTAAACTCTGAGCAGGATTATAACTTGCTAAATTGACAGCTTCATTTAATGTTAATTCAAGATGTTCATAAGCATTTTTAACAGCCACATTCATTGAAACAATACTTCCTGCTAATGTTCCATCAATCAATCTTGCTTCTCCGTCTTTTACATAAACATCTTGATTTCCTAAAAGATATTTTCCGTTTTCCAAACCTGCTGCTTCAAGAGAATCTGTAATTAAAATCAATTTATCTTTACCTTTAGTACGTAATAATGCTTTAGCAGCTGCATAATTGACATGTACGCCATCTAAAATCAATTCTGCATAAACACTATCATTGATCATAACAGCTCCAACAACACCTGGTGCTCTATGTGTTAATGGTGTCATAGCATTATAAGTATGTGTTCCTGAAGTTGCCCCCGCATCAATAGCCGCTTGAGCTTGTTCATAAGTTGCATTTGTATGTCCTAAAGAAACAACTGTATTCTTATCTTTTAAATAAGATATGAGTTCTAATGAGTGTTCTAATTCAGGAGCAATAGAAATTTTTCTGATGATATCCTGATGATCTTGAACAAAAGATAAATAATTATCAACTGTTGGCAAAATCATACATTCTTCTGGTTGTGCTCCTTTATATTTTTTATTAAAGAAAGGTCCTTCTAAGTGTGTACCTAAAACTTGAGCCCCTTCAACTTTATCTTTATTGACAGCAATATTTTCAATAGCTTTAGCAATATCATCAACAGGCATAGTCATTGTTGTTGGTAAAAATGATGTTACTCCTGTTTTTAAAGTTGCTTTAGAGATTGTGTTTAAATCATCAAATGTAGCATACATCGTATCACTACCACCACGACCATGCGTATGTACATCAATGAAACCTGGGCTTACATAAGCACCTTTTGCATCAATAATATCTTCATCTTCTGGTTGACGATCACTAATTTCTGTAATCTTATCATCTTCAATAAATACATTTTTGTTTACAATTTCATCATGTAAAATGATTTTCCCGTTTATAATACATTTTTTCATTTTTTATGTCCTCCTTCTTTTATTATATGCTTATTAACCTTAATCTTCAAACAATATATAAAAAAAGATTTCTAATCATTAGAAATCTTTTTTTGTTGATTTAATTCTTCAATAATACTTTCAATTTTATTACCATATTCAATTGATGTATCTATAACAAACTGTAGCTCAGGACATTTACGAACTGTTAAACGTTTTGCTAAAAGAGTACGAATAAATCCTTTAGAGTGTTGTAAAGCTTCCATTCTTTTTTGAGGATTTTTATTTAAAAAAGAAACATAAACTTTAGCAATTGATAAATCATTTGTTACTTCTACACCAGTAATCGTACAAAAACCTATGGCTGGATCTTTAACTTCCATTTGAATAATATCAGATAATTCTCTTTGAATAATATTATTTAATTTTTCTTTTTTTAATACCATAAAAGATCAGCTCCTATTTTCTTTCGACTTCTTCCATGATGAATCCTTCAATGATATCTCCTTCTTTAATATCATTATAGTTTTCAATTGTCATACCACATTCATACCCAGCCGATACTTCTTTTGCATCGTCTTTAAATCGTTTTAAAGATGCTAATTTTCCTTCATAAATAACAACACCATCACGGATTAAACGAATACCACAATCTCTACGTATATATCCATCTGTTACATATGAACCAGCAATATTTCCAATTTTAGAAACCTTGATAACTTGTCTAATTTCAGCTTGACCAGTTACAACTTCTTCTAATTCAGGAGCAAGCATACCACGCATAGCCGCTTCAATTTCTTCAACCATTTTATAAATAATATTATGAAGTCTGATTTCTACTCCTTCTTCCTCTGCTTTACGTCTTACATTAGCATCAGGACGAACATTAAATCCATAAATAATAGCTTTAGAAGCACTAGCCAATAAAACATCAGATTCACTGATTGCACCAACAGTCGAACGAATAACATTGACACGTACACCATCAATATCAATCTTTTCTAATGAACCCTTAACAGCCTCAGCTGTACCATTGACATCAGCTTTGACAATAATATTTAGATGAGCAACCTGTCCTTCTTTAATTTGGTTGAACAAATCATCTAAGCTCATTGCTGAGCTAACACCACGATCTTGTTCCTGTTTAGCCTTTTGTCTTTCTTCTCCAACATGACGAGCCATCTTTTCAGTTTCAAATGCCATAAACTTATCACCAGCTACAGGCACATCATTCAATCCTGTAATTTCTACTGGAGTTGAAGGACCAGCTTCTTTTAATTCTTTTCCATGATCACCAAGCATTTGACGAACACGTCCAAAGGCAGTTCCTACAACAATTGGATCTCCAGCTCTTAATGTTCCATTTTGTACAAGTAAAGTTGCAACAGGTCCTCTTCCTTTATCCAAACGACCTTCAACAACACTACCATAAGCATAACGTTTTGGATTTGCTTTTAAATCAGCAAGTTCTGCAACAACTGTCAATGTTTCTAATAATTCCTGAATTCCAATTCCTTTTTTTGCAGAAATATTACAGTAAACTGTATCTCCACCCCATTCTTCAGGCATTAAACCTAATTCACTCATTTCACCTTTGATACGTTCAGGATCAGCACCTTCTTTATCAATTTTATTAATAGCGACAACAATAGGTACACCAGCAGCTAAGGCATGGTCAACTGCTTCTTTTGTTTGTGGCATAACGCCATCATCAGCAGCAACAACAATAATAACAATGTCTGTTAATTGCGCTCCACGGGCACGCATTGCAGTAAATGCTTCATGTCCAGGCGTATCCAAGAACGTGATTTTCTTTCCATTCACTTCAACCTGATAAGCACCAATATGTTGAGTAATACCACCAAATTCGCCTTCTGCCACTCTTGATTTTCTAATATAATCAAGTAAAGTTGTCTTACCATGATCAACATGTCCCATAATTGTAACAACTGGTGGACGACCAACTAAATCAGCTTCATCATCAATGATTTCAATATCTTCAAAGTTAATTTCACTGACAATAACCTTTTTCTTTACTTCATAACCATACTCAAGACAAATTAACTCAACTTGTTCATCATTTAATGATGAATTGATTGTTACCATTGTTCCAAGCATAAATAAAACTTTAATAACATTAGCTGGTGTCTGTCCAATCATCTCAGCTAATTCACCAACTGTAATACCATCTTCATATTCAATAATTCCATCTCCCAATTTCTTTTCTTCCTTTTTTTGTGGAATATTAGAAATGAGTTTCTTTTTATGATGGTTTCCCTTTTTCTTTGTTGATGTATTCTTTTTTGCCATAATATCAACCTCCTCATTTTGATTTGATTTTATTTGCAAAACCTTTATCCAATATACCTAACGCAACACGATTGTTTTTCCCAATAGCTTGAGAAAGTTCTTCACTTTGTCCCATAACACAATAATCAATATGATAATAGGTACATTTATCAATATATTTCTTTTTGGTATTATCACTTGCATCTTCTGCAATGATAACAAAATCAACCTTTTTTTGTCGAATTGACTTTAATAACACATCTCCTGTAGCAATTTTTCTAGCACGCATTGCTAATCCCAACAATGAAATCGTACTTTTATCCAACATATTTTTTTAATTCTTCAAAAATCTCATCAGGTATATCTACTTCAAGAGATTTTTTTAAAACTCCTTTTTTTTGAGCTATTTCAATTGCTTCAAGGCTTCTTTTTAAATAAGCACCTCTTCCATTCATCTTTCCTGTTGGATCAACAAATACTTCACCTTCTTTATTTCTCACCACACGAATCAATTCTTTTTTAGGCAATTGTTCTTGTGTTGCTACACACTTTCTTAAAGGTATCTTTCGCACTCAAAATCACCCCTATTTTTCATCATAATATTTGTCAAATTCATCATAATCAATGTCTTCATCATATTTTGGATCATAATCATAATCATCATACTCATCATAGTCATCATAATCATCGAATTCTTCTGATTCTTCTGATTTCTCTGATTCATCATGATCTTCTTGATACATATCACTATCTTCTTCTATTATATCATTTTCTTCGAAATTATCTTGTAATTCTTCATCTGTTTCAGATAATTTATCTTCAAATGATTCTTCAATAACAGGTTCGTCTTCTTTTATCATTTCTGCTTCAAATGATTTTTCAAATTCAGCATCCTCACCATATATAATACCTTCATTTGCAGCTTCACTAACTGACTTGATATCTATTTTCCATCCAGTTAATCGTACTGCTAAACGTGCATTTTGACCTCTTTTTCCAATAGCAAGTGATAACTGATTATCAGGAACTATAACTAAAGCACTGTGTTTTTCTTCATCAATATCGACATGTACAACATCTGATGGTGATAAGGCGTGTGAAATATACACAACTGGATCTTCACTCCATTCAACAATATCAATCATTTCTCCATTTAATTCATTCACAACATTGCGTACACGGCTTCCTTTTGGACCAACACATGCTCCAATAGGATCAATATTTTCATGACTTGTATAAACTGCAATCTTGCTACGATCTCCAGCTTCACGAGATACAGATTTGATTTCAACAGTTCCATCATAAATTTCAGGAACTTCCATTTCAAATAATCTTTTTACTAATCCAGGTTCTGTTCTTGAAACACCAATATGTGTTCCTTTTGTATTACGTTCAACATCACTCACATAAACTTTAATACGTTGCCCTTCATATATCTTTTCACCTGGAATTTGTTGATTTAATGGTAATAAAGCACCTGTTCTACCAATATTAATAATCGCAAAACGTTCTTCCACGCGATCAACAGTTCCATTAATAATATCATCTTTTTTATCAATATATTCGTTATATAATGTTTCTTTTTCAGCTTCACGAATTTTTTGTTTCAACAACTGTTTTGTCTGAATAGCTGCCAAACGTCCAAAAACTTCTGGATCAACTTCAGTGACAACATCATCACCTATTTGATACTTAGGATTAATCATTTGAGCTTCTTCTAAAGACAGTTCATAATCTTCATCATTGACATCATCAACAACATGTTTAATCTCATATAAACGAATCTTTCCATTGATTTCATTAATTTCAACACGAATAATTGACTCAGGACCACCATAGTTCTTTTTATATGATTTTTCTAATGCTTCTTTTAAAGCATCAAGCACAATTTCTTTTTTGATACCTTTTTCACTTTCTAATAAATCAAGTGCCTGAATAAATTTTTTACTAGCCATTTTACATTATCCTCCTTAAAATTTAACAGCTAACCTTATAAAAGCAATATCATTATAATCAATATTGCATTTTTTCTTAATGTTTTTTACCATATACTGTAACTCAATTTGAGTACCTTCAACATTCAGTATTGTCCCATAAACCTCATTCATGCCTTGAGTTGGATTCTTAAACTGGATATATACATACTCTCCAATAGATTGTTGAACTTTTTCAAGTGTTTTTAATGGTTTTTCAGCACCAGGTGAAGATACTTCTAAATAATACTCATCTTCAATCAAATCTTCCTGATCTAACATATCGCTAATAGCTTCACTCACTGCAACACATGTATCCATATCAAGATGACCATTATTTTTCTCAATAAAAATTCTTAAATACCATTCATTTTTTTCTTTGACATATTCAATGTCATCTAAATAAACATCATGATCATTTAATATAGGTTGAATAAGTTGTTTGATTTTTTCTAGCATATAATCCTCCGTTTACAAATATAAACGAGAGGGTTTCCCCTCTCGTAAATCACTGATTACTTTTATAATATAACATAATCAATCACAAAAAACAATGCTTTCATCACCATTTTTATGAGAAATCAAATAATGATAATTGATTCTCTTCAGACATATTTTCAAATGCCCCCAGTTTTGTTAGAAAATCAATTTGATTATTTGTTAATTTTGTACGTTTCATGACATCTTCTTTTGATAAGAATTTATTTTTCTGTCGTGCTTCAACAACACTATCACCAACGGATGTTCCTAAACCGTCAATAGAAACAAATGGTGGTAATAATGCCGAGTCATCATCTGGATCTATAATAAAGTTCTGCGAATCAGATTTTTCCAAAGAAATATTACTAAAATGCATTCCTCTTTCAAACATTTCTAAGGCGATTTCAAAAACAGAAATCAAAGCTTCTTCTTTATTTGAAATTTTGACTCCGTTTTGCTTATCATTTAAAATGCTCTGATATTTCGCATAGACAGCTTCCTTTCCTTGAATCATCGTTTCAATATCATAGGCATCACAACGTGTCGTGAAATAGACAGCATAATATTCTCTAGGATAATATAATTTCCACCAAGCAACACGTACGGCACTTAAAACATACGCAGCAGCATGAGCTTTAGGGAACATGTATTTGATTTTTTTACATGATTCAATATACCATGTTGGTACATCATGCTGACGCATTAGCTCTTCATATTTTTTCTCTGGAAAAACAACCGGTGATTTTCCTTTACGAACGCATTCCATAATATCAAAAGCATCTTTATTAGGTAGACCTTTTTCAATCAAATAAACCATAATATCATCACGACACCCAATAACTTCTTTTAGCGTACATGTTCCTGAACTAATCAGTGTTTCAGCGTTTCCAAGGTAAACATCTGTTCCATGAGATAGCCCTGATAAAATAACCAAATCACTAAATGAAGTTGGATGCGTCTGTTCAAGCATCCCACGTACAAACTTAGTACCAAACTCAGGCAATCCAAGTGCTCCCGTTTTACAATTTAAATAACTCAAATCAATGCCTAATGCTTCTGTCGAATTAAATAAACTCATGACTTTTGGATCATTGGTTGGAATATCCTTAGGATTAACGCCAGTTAAATCTTGCAGCATTCTAATAACGGTTGGATCAACATGTCCTAAAATATCAAATTTTAATACATTATCATGAATGGCATGGAAGTCAAAGTGCGTTGTTTTCCATTCCGCAGATAAATCATCAGCAGGATATTGATATGGTGTAAAATCAAAGACATCCATATTTTCAGGAATAACAATGATTCCTCCTGGATGCTGACCAGTTGTACGTTTTACACCCGTACATCCTTTAGCAATTCTTTCCAGTTCAGCCTGACGCATAGTATTTTCTTTTCCCATTAACTCTGCATAACCTTTTGCATAACCATAAGCTGTTTTTTCAGCTACAGTTGAGATTGTACCGGCACGATAGACATGACTTTCACCAAAAATTTCTTTTGTATAAGCATGAGCCGTTGGCTGATAATCACCTGAGAAGTTCAAATCAATATCCGGTACTTTATCAGCATTAAATCCCAAGAATGTTTCAAATGGAATGTTATGTCCATCACCTTTTAAAGGATGTCCACATTTTGGACATTTTTTATCAGGAAGATCATAACCATTAGCAATATACCCTTCGGGTAAAAACTCATTATATTGACAATGTGGGCAATAATAATGCGGAGGTAAAGGATTAACTTCTGAAATATTAGCCATTGTTGCAACAAATGACGACCCTACTGATCCTCGACTTCCTACAAGATAGCCTGCTTCATTAGATTTTTTAACAAGCTTATGTGCAATATAATAGATAACTCCAAACCCATGTTTAATGATATTATCTAATTCCTTTGTTAAACGCTTTTCAACAATATCAGGTAGGACTTCTCCATATTGTTTATGCGCATTATCAAAACATAATTGACGTAAATTTTCATCAGCATTATCAATATGAGGTGTAAATAATTTATCATGAACAACATGGAAGGAACCATCAATCATATCTGCAATCTTATTTGTATTTTCAATAACATATTCATACTTTTCATCTTCACTTAAATAAGAAAGACTATCCATCATTTCCTGAGTTGTACGTAAATACTCATCAGGTACCCAGGCTGTAGGATTATTACGATCTGTCAATGGATGCAAAGCTCCACCTAATCCAATCTTAGGATTGCATGTAAAAACATCTCGGAAAATTTTATCTTTTTGATCTAAATAATGAACATCACCAGTCGCAACAATCAATTTTCCCATTTCTTTTGCAGTATCTACAATACGACGCAAAATACGAGTGAGATCTTCCATCGTATCAACACGGCCTCTTTCAACAAAATATTGGCATATATCTAATGGAAGAATTTCAATATAATCATAAAAAGACATCGCTTTTTTTAATTCATCAAGACTTCTTGTCATTGCAAGATCAAAAATTTCTGAGTTATAGCACCCACTACCAAATAATAAACCTTCACGATAAAACTCTAAACGTTCTCGTGGAATACGTGATGTTTTTTCAAAATAAGTTGTATTCGCTTCAGAAACAAGTTTAAACATATTTTTTAAACCTGTTTTATCTTTAGCAAGAACACACATGTGTTTAGGACGAACAATCTTATATGCCTGTGGACATTCCATTTTATTCATATCCAATACATTATAATAACCTTGTTGCATCAAATCATGTAACATCATATTAAAAACACCAGCTAAAACTTCAGCATCATAATCAGCACGATGGGCATCATCACCATCATAAGGAATACGATAATGTCTGGCAACATTACCTAAACGATATCCTTTCAAATCTGGTAAAAGCTTCCACGCTAAAGTTAATGAGTCAATAGCTGGATTCTTTAATTTCTGATATCCATATCGTGTTAAGATTTCATTTAAAAATCCAACATCAAAAGTTGCATTATGAGCCACAATAACATCATCACCAAAGAAGTCTAAAATTTTCGGTATAAATTCTTCAATTGAAGGTGCATTTTTAACATCTTCATTTGTAATATGTGTTAAATTGGTAATCTTCTGTGAGATACGTTTATGAGGTTTAATAAGGCTTTGAATACGATCAATTTCCTGTCCATTTTTTATTTTAACTGCACCAAATTCAGTAATATCATCATCCACAACAGATAATCCAGTTGTTTCAAGGTCAAAAGATACAAATGTTAAATCTTTTAATGTTTTGTCTGTTTCATTATAAACAACTGTAAATTCTGGATCAATCATATACATTTCGACCCCATAAATCATTTTGATCTTATGTTTCTGACTTGCTGTTTGTGCCTCTGGAAATGATTGAACATTTCCATGATCAGTAACAGCTATAGCCTGATGTCCCCAATAAGCAGCTCTTTCGATATACTCAGAAATACTGCCTATTCCATCCATTGATGACATCTTTGAATGCACATGTAATTCAACACGTTTTTTTTCAGACTGATCTTGACGTATTTTAGGTGAAGGAATGACTTCTACTTCTCGAGCCACAATAACAGTATCTTTCATATATGTATCATATTCGACATTTCCTTTTACACGTACCCAAACATTACCTTTTTTGACTTTATTCATCTCTTCAACACTGTTGCCACCTTTATTTTCAAAACGTTTAACAACAATACTGTTGGTATAATCAGTCACATATAATGATTGAATTGTTTTTCCTGATTTGACTTTCTTAGATTCTTCTTTAAAAACATAGCCTTGAATCATCACTTCTTTGACCGTGTCATCAATTTCATCAATTGTTAATGAAAAATAATCTTTTTTATATCCTTGATACTTTGGTTTATTTTCTTTTTTTGGAGCTTCACTAACCTGATCAAATGTTTTCATATCAACTTGAACTTCATTTAAAGCATCCATTTCCTCTTGGATGGATTGATATGTTTGATTATTTTGATCAATAAAAGCATGAAAACCAATTTGCATTCCAAATTTATTAAAATACTTATCAAAAATTTTATATAATTTCTCTAGCTGATTGAGTTGAATATCATTAATAACCTCAATTTCAAGAGTATTATTTTCAAAAGATAATAAATCTTCTTTAATAAAATCAATTTGTGGAAAACGATGTTTTAATCCATCAAAAATAAATAGAGCATATTCTTTAACGTCTTGAGAAGTATATGAAGATGCCCAATCAAAAAGAAATTCACATGGATAAGGAAATTCTTTTTTAGCTGCGAATAATAATCTGATTTCTGTTAATGGCACAATATGTGATGCACCAATATAAAATGTATAAGAGTTATCTTTATGTACAATCACACGCTCAATATAAGCATGTTTCAAAGCAGAAACTTCGTTTTCAAGATGAAGCTGCTGTAATAATATAAGCATTTTATCCATCCAATAAACCTCCTATAGCAAAAAGGGATAAAAATCCCTTTTATTGAAATATTCTTAAAACATCTTGATATGTGACAAAAATCATTAATAACATAACCAATCCTAATCCACAAAGCTGCAAAGCAATCTTGATTTTTTCAGGCAATTCTCTTCCAATAACCTTTTCAATTAATGCAAAAATAACCTGACATCCATCCAAACCAGGAATTGGCAATAAGTTAAAGATACCTACATTGACTGAAAGCAAAGCCAATAAATTTAAAATGTAAGTAATCTGCCCAGTTTGTGTGACCTGCGAAGTGACCTGATAAATCCCAACAGGCCCAGAAAGCTGTGTAACTGTTTCACTAAAACGAGTAATCAATTGACCAAGAGCCACAAAAATCGCAACACTCATTTCACCAATAGAAATAAACGTATATTGAATCGCTTCAGCTATATTCATAGAACGTGTTGCCTGATAAATTCCTAATTTATAAGCTTGTGATGACTGATCATATTTTAAAGTTGCCTGTAAATTTTTTGTCTGCCCATCACGATCCACTTTAATTTGAACATGGATTGTAGATGCGGTTGTTTGAAGATTTTTTTGAGTCAGTTGAATATCCCCAAAATTTGATACTAAAATAACTTGTCCTGTTTCATTAATCGTTAATTCTTGAATAGTATCTCCCGTTTCTAATCCTGCCTGTTGAGCAGGAGAATTTTCTATAATTTGACCAACTTGAGCTGTTTGAACAGGTAACTGACCACTCAATGCATTAACACCAAATGTGACAACAACTGCCAATACAAAATTCATAAAGACTCCAGCCAAAAAGATAATCACTTTCTGATATGTTTTAATTCCTTTTAAAGTTCTTTCAAGAGGAATATCTTTGAGTTCTTCTTCATCACTCTGTTCTTCACCAGCCATAGAAACAAAGCCCCCAAAAGGCAAAGCACGAATTTCATATTCCGTTTCCTTACCTTTTTTAGACCATAATTTAGGACCAAATCCTATTGAAAAGTGTGAACAATAGACACCAAAAATTTTAGCAGCAATGAAATGTCCAAATTCATGAATAATAATGATTGAACCTAATATCAATAAAAATACTATGATAGTAATGATTGTCTGCATCTATATTTCTCCTACTCTTTCTTTTACAAAATTTCTTGCCCATTGATCAATTTCAATGAGTTGTTCTAAAGTTGGATGATCAATCCAATGATGCGCACGCATAGCTTCTTCAACATATTTTTCAATATCTAAAAATTCAATTTTTTTCTTTAAAAATAAAGTATTTGCCTGTTCATTTGCACCATTTAAAACACATGGCATTGAACCTCCTCTTCGCCCTGCTTCATAAGCCAAAGCTAATGCATGAAAACGATGAAAATCAGGTTTTTCAAAATGCAAAGTTCCCACTTCACTTAATGATAAACGTTTGCCACCCATTAATGGGAAACGATGCGGATAAGTTAAAGCATATTGAATAGGTAAACGCATGTCCGGTGTTCCAAGCTGTGCAATAACAGCAGTATCCTTATATTCAACCATGGAATGTATAATACTTTCTGGATGAATAAGAACTTCTATATCGTCATAATCAACATCAAAAAGCCATTTGGCTTCCATGACTTCAAGACCTTTATTAAATAAAGTCGCACTATCAATGGTAATCTTTGCACCCATAGACCAGTTTGGATGCTTAAGTGCATCTTCAACACTGACATGTGAAAGTTCAGATCTTGTTTTATCACGAAAACTTCCACCACTTGCTGTTAAAATAATTTTATTAATTTCTCCATGATATTCACCATTGATACATTGAAAAATAGCAGAGTGTTCACTATCTACAGGTAATAACTGTACCCCATATTCTTTTATCAGAGGAATAATCAAATGTCCAGCAACAACAAGTGTTTCTTTATTAGCCAAAGCAATATCTTTATGAGCTTTAATAGCATTCATCGTAGGAAGCAAGCCAGCAAAACCAACAATTGCATTTAAAACAATATCAATTTCACTTAAAGTCGCAATACTTACCAAACCTTCCTGACCACAATAAAAATGAACATCTTTGTATTTTCTTTGAAGATAAAGCATATCTTCTTCATTTTGAACACAAATATACTTAGCATGAATAACTGTCATTGTCTGTTCTAATAAATCAATATTTCGACCAGCACTCATGGCTACAATTTCAAACTCATCACGATGATGTTTCACAACATCAACAGTTTGTTGTCCAATTGAACCGGTTACTCCTAAAACACAAATTTTCTTCATATTAAGCCACCACCATTGTTATAAAATGAATCAAAATACCAAAAACCATTGCATTAAAAAGAATTGAATCAAAACGATCTAAAATCCCACCATGACCAGGTAAAATCTGAGAAAAATCTTTGACTTCAAAAGTTCTTTTCATACTACTAAAAGTTAAATCACCAATTTGACTTGTCATTGTTAATATGAAACACATAATAATCAACCAGATTATGGGCATATCTATTTGAATATATGCACCGTATCCAGCAGAAAGAACAGTTCCTAAAAAGATTCCACCAATCGAACCTTCAATCGTTTTTTTAGGTGAAAGACGAGGATTTAATTTATGCTTTCCAAAACACATCCCTGTAAAATAAGCTCCTGTATCTGTACCAAAAGTAGCCAAAGCAAGAATCAAAATATATTCTAATCCATATGTTAAACGTAGTTGATAAAGCATATGTAATCCCATAGCAATTAAAACACCTGATGTAAAATAATAACACAATCTTAAAAAGTTCATACCTTCATCAAACATACTACATGCCATTAAAATAATCATATATAAAATAATAATTTCACTTGAAATCAGTAATGATTTTTCAAAATATAAAGAATAAAATACAAAGATAGCTACGATTGGATATAAATAAATATGAGCTTTAGGACGATTGCAGATAGAAAGCATTTCAAAAACAGCAATTCCTGCAACAATACCTATTAATGCCTTAAATGGTAAACCTCCCCATATCACACATGGCAAAATAACAATAAGAAGAACGATAGCTGTGATAATACGTGTTTTCATTTTAAAACACCTCCAAATCTTCTTTCTCTACCTTGATATATCGCAATAGCATGATGCAATCTCTCTTCATCAAAATCAGGCCATAATGTCTCATCAAAAACAAATTCAGCATAAGCTAATTGCCAAAGTAAAAAATTTGATAAACGACATTCGCCACTACTTCTCACCATTAAATCAACAGGTGGAAGATCTTTTGTCATAAGATGTCTTTCAAAATAGTCTTCTGTAATATCTTCTAAAGTAATATGACCATTTTTATATTGTTCGCAAATATCTTTTGTTGCTTCAATAATTTCATCACGGCCACCATAAATAAAAGCAAATGTCAAAATCAACCCATGATTTTGTGCTGTTTGTGCAATTGCATCTTTAATGATTTTCTGTGTTTCTATTGGAGCCATTTCTAAATGACCAATATAACGAATTTGAACATCATTATCCATTAATTCCTTCAAATAAAGATTAAAAAATTCTTTAGGTAATTTAAAAATATATTCGACTTCACTGGCATCTCTTTTAAAATTTTCAGTAGAAAAAGCATAAACAGTCATAGCCTTTACACCAAGACGGTTTGCTTCTAAGGCTAAAGTACGAATTGTTTTTGTACCTTCATGATGTCCATATGTACGTGGCATTTTTCTTTTTTTTGCCCAGCGACCATTACCATCCATAATAAAAGCAATATGTTTAGGAATATTGGTCATATCTAAATCATAATCTATTTTTCTTTTTTTCTTAAAAAACATATCGTCACCTCATAATCTTTTTGTATTATAACATAAAAGGATTCAACATGCGAACTCTTATCTTAAAATATTCTACAAAAAAACTCCTACTTTTAAGCAGGAGTCTAAAAAACTAAACTGTCATTAAATCATTTTCTTTTTCTTTTGTTAATTGATCAATCATTTTAACATATTGATCAGTTAATTTTTGAACTTTCTCTTTACCTGATTTAACTTCATCTTCAGATAAATCAGCTTTTTCAACATCATCATTAGCATTTCTACGAATGTTACGTAAAGCCACTTTTGCATCTTCAGCATATTTTTTCGCTTGTTTTACGTATTCTCTTCTTGTTTCTTCAGTTAATGCTGGGACATTGATACGAATAATTTCACCATCATTTTGTGGTGTTAATCCTAAATTAGCTTCATAAATAGCATGTTCAATATCTTTTAAAATATTTTTATCATATGGTTTAACAACAAGTTGACGTCCTTCTACAACTGAAATACCAGCAGTTTGATTTAAAGGTGTCATCTCACCCCAGTAATTCACTTTTACTCTATCAAGCATAGTTGGATTGGCACGACCAGTTCTTACTGATGAAAGTTCGTGTTTAAAAGCTTCAATAGATTTCTCCATTTTTTCTTTAGTTTCTTCTAAAATTAAATCTAGCATGTTTCTTTCCCTCCTTTTGAAATAATTGTACCAATTGATTCACCATTACATGCACGTGCAATATTACCATCTTCTTGCATATTAAATACACAAAGATCGATACCATTGTCTTTACATAATGTAATTGCTGTTTGGTCCATAATATGTAAATCTTCATTTAATACATCTAAATATGTTATATGATCATATTTTTTAGCTTGTGGGTCGATTTTAGGATCAGCTGAATAAACACCATCAACACCATTTTTAGCCATTAAAATAACATCAGCATTCATTTCAGCAGCACGCAAAGCAGCAGTTGTATCAGTTGTAAAGAATGGACTACCAGTTCCTGCTCCAAAAATAACAATACGATTTTTTTCTAAATGACGTACCGCTCTTCTTCTAATATAAGGTTCTGCCACTTCTTTCATATCAATAGCTGATAATAAACGTGTATCCAAACCAATAGCTTCTAATGCATTTTGTAAAGCCATACCATTCATCACAGTTGCTAACATTCCCATATAGTCAGCAGCGGCTCTTTCCATACCCATATCACTACCAGTTTTACCACGCCAAATGTTTCCACCACCACAAACAATAGCAATTTCTACACCTAAATCTTTAGCATCTTTAATTTGTCTTGCAACATCTGCAACAACAACTGGATTAATTCCAAATCCCTGTTCACCAGCTAACGCTTCACCACTTAGCTTTAATAAAACTCTTTTGTACTTCATATGATCTCTCCTCCATTTTACAAGAAAAGGGCACAAAAAGTGTGTCCTTTCTATTTATATAATTATCCTCTCATTTGAGCAGCAACTTCTTCAGCAAAGTTTTCTTCACGTTTTTCCATTCCTTCACCAACTTCAAAACGTACCATTTCTAAAACTTTACCATTACCTAAGTATTGAGCTACTGTTTGATCAGAATCTTTAATGAATGCTTGATCAACTAAGCACATTTCTTTTAAGTTTTTGTTTAAACGTCCTTCAATCATTTTTTCAATAATATTTTCTGGTTTTGGTTTTGCACTCTTAGCATTTTCTTCCATAGCTTGAGCTTTTAAAACAGTTCTTTCATGTTCTAAAATTTCAGCTGGAATAGCTGTTCTATCAATATATTGTGGAGCAATTGCAGCAACTTGCATCGCAACATCTTTAGCTTTCACTTCATCAATACCAGAAGCTTTAACTAAAGCACACATTTTTCCACCCATATGAGAATATGCACCGAAGATTTCATCATCATTTTTAGTCATTACAGTAAATCTTCTTAAACTTAATTTTTCACCAATTTTACCACTTTTTTCAGCAATAACAGTTCCTAAATCTTTACCTTCAACATCTAATTGTAAAGCAGCTTCTACATCTTGAGGTTTTGCATTTACAATTGTTTTTGCTGTTAAAGCTACTAATTCCTGGAATTCAGCATTTTTAGCAACGAAGTCTGTTTCAGAGTTAACTTCAACGATTGCTGCAGCATTTCCATCAACAACAAAAGCAGTTAAACCTTCAGCAGCAATACGATCTGCTTTTTTTGCAGCTTTAGCAATTCCTTTTTCTCTTAACCAGTCAAAAGAAGCTTCTAAATCACCATTACAAGCTTCAAGTGCTTTTTTACAATCCATCATTCCAGCACCAGTTTTTTCACGTAATTCTTTTACTAATTTTGCACTAATAGCCATTTTTTTCTCCTCCATCTTTTTTATAAAAAAAGGAAAGCATAAGCTTCCCCTCTTATTAACTATGCTTCAGTTTTTTCTTCTTTAACTTCAGCTGGTTTGCTTACTTCAGCAGGTTTGTTATTTTTAGGACGTCCAGCATTTTTGTATCTAGGTCCTTTTTGTTTGTTTTCTTCTACAGAAGCAACAGCATCATTCATTGATACTTCTTTATCATCTTCATCTTTTACATAGGCAACTGTTACTGGTTCACCTTTTGCTTCACATACTGCATCTGCCATAGCAGCTACAATTAATTTAACAGCTCTAATAGCATCATCATTAGCAGGGATTACATAATCCACTTCATCAGGATCACAGTTTGTATCAACGATACCAAATACAGGGATACCTAAGATTCTTGCTTCTGCAACTGCGTTATGTTCAACTTTAGGATCTACTACAAATAAAGCATTTGGTAATCTTCTCATTTCTTTAATACCACCTAAGTTCTTTTCTAACTTAGCTTTTTCTTTCATAAGAAGAACTGCTTCTTTTTTAGTGAATAATTCTAAAGTTCCATCTTCTTCCATTTTTTCTAATTCTTTTAATCTTCTAATTCTCTTTTGGATAGTTTTGAAGTTAGTTAATGTTCCACCTAACCAACGAGAATTCACATAGAAACTTCCAGATCTTTCAGCTTCAGTTTGAACAGCTTCTTGAGCTTGTTTTTTAGTTCCTACAAATAAAACTTTTCCACCTTTAGCAACGATATCCATTAAAGCTGCATAAGCTTCATCAATTTTATCAGATGATTTCTTTAAATCAATGATATAAATACCGTTTCTAGCTGTGAAAATGTATGGAGCCATTTTTGGATTCCATCTTTTTGTTTGATGTCCAAAATGAACACCAACTTCTAATAATTTTTTCATTGAAATTACTGCCATTGTAACTTCCTCCCTTTCGTTTTTTTCCTCCATTGTTTCTAACATAAACCACCATGAACAGGCACTCGATTTATGAATTCACAATGTGTGTATTTTCAATACCCGTTGTATAATACCATAACACGTCCAAAAAAACAAGATAATTTCCTATATTTTTCTTTTTTTTATACTTTTTAAAAGCTCTGGTATCATTTCTTTTTCATCTCTCATTTTTTGATCAATAACATAATAATTATGATAACCTCTTCGATATATTATACGATCATGAACAAGAGGTGGTCGTTGATTAGAAAAAGACGGTATCCTTCCATAATATGTCCTTAAATAAATAAAAATAAACCTATAAAAACAACATAGCTGATAAAAAAGATAGCATAAAATGACAACAGTATTCATTTGCAAATAAAACAAGAAAAGCAAACAATATACAAAAATAGATATTTTTAAAGTCAAAAATAAAGACTTTTTTAGATCCATAATACTTTGTAAAAGTAAGCTTAGAAATCTACCACCATCCAAAGGATAGATAGGTAAAAGATTAAAACACAAAACAAACATATTCATTGTTAATAAAAAGTCCTGATAAACACCATGACTTAACATTTGAATTCCTGCATAAATAAACAAATGACTACATGGTCCAGCTAAAACAACACACATTTCTTTCCAGATAGATTGAAAATAAAAATCTTTTAAATACAAATAAGCTCCAAATGGAAGCAATTCTATCTTTTTAATTTGAAAATGAAAATAATATGCCATCAAGAGATGGCATATTTCATGTAAACAAACAATCAATAAAGTTGAAAGATACCATTTCAAATATCCTCCCAGCCATGAAAAAAGAAAATAAACAAGCGTAATTGGGTGGATAGAAAGTTTATGATATAAGCTCTTCAAATGTTGAATAATCAATTTCCTGTTCACCTTGAGTAAAAACAATCATAACCTGATCTTCATATGTTCCCAATATAGTTGATTCTTCAACCTGGTCATACATACTTACAAAAACATCCTGCATATTTCCAAATGTCACTTCTATGTTATTTTCTAAAAGAATCGTTACATATTTTCCTAATAAATTCTGTTCTCCCACATAGATGACACGTCCCTTGCCAAAATTCAATACTTCGTTAGATTGATTCGTATAATAATTATCTTTGATATGTGTATAATTCATCTTTGATGAAACAGTTGCAGTTTCCTCTTGTCCTTGAAAAGACAAAAAATGCTGGTTAATCCATGATGTGACTTTTGAAAACTGCAAATCATTTAATACGTAATCTTTAATATAATCTCCATTAGGACTAACCTTAACATATGCACAAATAGCAATTCCCACAAGTAAAGCAACCATTGCTTTAATCATACCATTATAAATTTTAGAAAAATGACGATCGGTTAAGACAGGATGACGATGCGCCCTTCTCTTCTCCATTCTCCTTCTAATTTCATCAATATCATTCACAAGTTTTCACCTCATTTTAACTTATGAAAGAAAACAAAAAAATATTATCTAAAAAGACGTTCCAGTAGAGGTTTTCTTTTATTTTTTTGAAAAGGAATCTCCTGCCCCTCTAATCGTTTGACAATACGATCAAAACATCGATAAATATTTTCTTTTTTATTCATATAAATAGGCATGCCTTTATTGTTAGCCTCAATCATATCATGTTCTTCATAAACAATTCCAATCAATGGGATTGATAAAATATCGTAGGCTTCTTTAAGTGAAGGACAACGCCCTTTCAAAACATCTGATTCATTATATTTATTAACAAGCATATGTAATTGATCAACACCCTGTTTCAACAATAAGCCTACAACACGATCAGCATCACGTAAAGAAACAGTATCTAGATTGACAACGATAATAGCTTCTTTTGACAAACTACTGGCATATTGAAACCCTTTTTCAATACCAGCAGGACTATCAATCAATATATAATCAAATTCCTGTTTTAACTGTTCTACCATATTGATCATATAATCTAAATTTAAATTTTCAAAAGAAAGTGATTTGCACGCAGGCAATAAATATAAAGATTGCATACGTTTATCTTTAACTAAAATCTGTTGTAAAGAACATTTATTTGAAATAACATCTTTCAAATCAAAAATCACTCTATTTTCTAATCCTAACATGACATCTAAGTTTTTCAAACCAAAATCCGCATCTATTAAACATACTTTTTTATTCATATTAGCTAATGCATAACCCAAATTAATGGTCATACTACTTTTTCCAACACCACCTTTACCCGACGTAATGACTATAGTTCGACACATAATTTTCCTCCTTCGTCAAAATAATCTGGTTATCTTTATAATAAACGCTTGTGAGTGCAGAAGTTGTCAAATCATGTAATGTCTGTTGATTAATTATAATTTGAGCATTTTGAAAATCATGTCCAAATATACGTACATCTTCATTCATTGCGACAATAGTTCCTTTGACTGTATTAAGAAAATAAACATTTTGATAACAATAAACATAACTTCCTGGATTGACGATTCCTAAAAATAATGTTTCATGATCAATGATAATTTCTTCACCATTGTGAAGTTGTTCTTTTCTGATATGGACCTGATGAGGTTGTTGATGATATGTCATACCATCAAATAAAACCTTTTCTTTTTGCATCAGTAAATCCATCAAAGAATGAACTTCATCAATTGCTAAAACTCGACAGCCAAAATCAAAAAAAGCTCTTGGATAGTACCCCTCCTGTTGAAATAGGGGTTGCTCCAAAAGCTGATTCAAATCATCTAAAAACTGCTGAAATGTACAATTCTCATTGACTTTCATAACCAGTATTCCATTAATTCCTTTGACTTCAATATTCATTATTTCACCTCAATTTTCACTTTATTGTAGATCCAATAAATGATAACTGATAAAACAGCATTCAAAAGTAGTGTTGGTAATAATTGCATAACTACAAATGAAACCATTGGATATCTTGTCATATTGGTAATCCACATCAACCAATATACAATACATTCCTGGGCGAATATTGTCAAAACACAAAAAATTGTAGATTCAACAATATTTAATGTGTCTAATTTAAACAAATATGAACGAACAAAGGCGATTAAACAATAAATAAGAATATATATGGCTAAAGAATTTGCATAGACAACAGAATAATAAAGACCACATATGGTTGCAAAGAAATAACGTTCTGCACCGTCTATTGTCCTCACTAATAAAGCAAACATCATTAAACCTAAGTAAGGTGTGATGGTTATTCCGGTTTTAGTGAAATTATAGGGCAAGAAATAATGAATTGTACTATCGACTACAAAACATAAAAAAACGACTAAAAAACATTTGACTAGATAGCTATCTTGGACACGTTTTCTCATTCTTCATTCACCCTTTGAACAACAGCAACATCATTAAGAGCGTCAAAATCCACACTAGGTGTGACATCACAAACAGACTCAGTTGCATCATCACCAGTTGCATAATTTTCTACTGTTCCAACTAAAATACCTTTTGGACTCTTTCCTTTTCCACCTAGACCACTTGTTACAACCTTAGCATCTTTTTCAATTGTTTCAACATCACTTAGCAAAGTAATAGAATATTTATGTGTATTAATATTATAACGATTTAATAATCCATAGTATTCCTCATCACCACTTAAAATCATAACTGGCAATTGTGACTTGGATGTTTCACTTGATAATAAAGTGACTGTTGAAGAAATTTCACTAACACTTGTAATTGTCCCAATCATTCCCTGAGCATTGACTACTGCCATACCTTCCTGTACACCAGAAATTTTCCCTAAATTAATAGTGACCTGATTATTCCAGTTTTGAGCATCTCTAGCAATCACATTTGTATATTTTACCTGATATTCAGTAGGTAGATGATCAATATCCATAATTTCTTTTAAATCATTTAATTCATTTGTTAAAACTTCATTCATTGCACTCTCACGAGCCAAATTGTCTAATTGTTCCTTGAGCTTTGCATTTTCTTCATAAACATCTTTTAAATCATTATATTCTTCAAATAATCCTGTTACATATTGAATAGGCGCTTTAATAATATAATATTCTAAATTTGCAATTGTATCTTTAAAAATAATTTCTATACTTGAAGCAGAACGACTGGTTACAAGTGTTAATACTGAAAATGAAACCAGTACAACTGTTATAATAACGATTCTTCTTTTTTGTTTTGTCCATTTATTACCTTTTCTATACAAAGATACCACCTCTTATCATTCATACATTATAATATCTCAATATAAAAAAAGCAATTCGTAAAAAACAATTTATCAAATTCCTATATTTTCACATCTTTATTCATAAAAAAACAATTGTTTTGCCATAATACTATAAAATTGATTCCATCCAATCACAATATGATCTATGACTTCAATTGACATCATTTGTCCTAATTTTTGAAACTGTTCTGTCATAAGCAAGTCTTCTTCACTAGGCAATGCATCTCCACTTGGATGGTTGTGTATTAAAACAATTTTTGCACTGCTTATAGCGATAGCTTCTTTAAAGACTTCTCTAGGCGTGACAACACTCATATTTAATGAGCCAATAAAAATGGTTTTTTCTTTGATGACTTTATTTTTATTATCTAAACAGAGCAACAGGAAATGTTCTTGCTTTAAAAACATCAACTGGTTATGTACTCTTCCAAAAATATCATAAGGATTGAGTAATGGCTTCTCTATTGATGAAACATCTTTTAATCTTTTAGCAATTTCTATAATACTCAATATTTCAATTGCTTTTGCTTGCTTAATTCCCTTCAAAGCAATCAAATCTGCATAAGTAACCGTCGATAGATTTGCAAAACCTCCAATTTCCGTTAATAGACGTTGTGACAATTGAATCACCGATTCATTTTTATGCCCAGTTCTTAATATCAGTGCCAACAATTCTACATTATTCAATGTTTCAATACCATATGTTAATGCTTTTTCACGTGGATTTTCTTCTAATGGTAATGTCTTAATCATAGATCATCACCTTTCGATAAAGAAACCAATAACATTTCATTTGTGGTAGATGTTGGCACAATATAAGTTTTCATGATTCCTTTTACCTGTGTAGCATGTTTTTCTATATCTTCTTTTTTTTCACTAATCATTGATAATACATAATATTGGTCATTTTTTGTATAGGTATATCCTTCGATTCCCATTTCTTTCAATTCAGCTAATTTTTCATCTTTATTACTTGCTTCCTTATAAATACCAACCTGATATGCATAAAGTGTCTTTTGTCCTAGAGAGCATCCATATGTAAAAATAAACATAAAAGCCAAAGAGCAAACAATTGCAAAAATAACAACTTTCCATTCAAACTTCATTTTAATCACCCTTTCTAATCTATGCTATAACATATAAAAATATGAAAGGCAAATTGCCTTTCATATTACTAATCTCTCCATTCAATACTGATGAGTCTTGGAATTGAAATTCTTCCCTTCTTCGATTTAATAATTTTATACGCTGCAGCACCTAATATCAAATAGAGTAATGCAGTCGCAATTAAACCTCCACCTTGAATTTCACATTGCTGTTGTACGGTTAATTCTTTCATGCTGACCCTTCCTTTCATCAGTAGCCCCTAATTATTATATATACATTTTTTTCAATTTTTTCTTCTTAAAAACGAAAAAAAGTGAAATTTTTCAATTTCACTTTACATCATATTCAATTTATCTTTCATCGCATTATATTTTGATTGGTAATCAGCTAATTTCTTTCTTTCCTGTTCAACTTTTTGAGCAGGTGCTTTTTGAACAAAGTTTGGATTAGAAAGCATAGATTCACAACGTTTAATTTCGTTTTCTAGCTTTTTGATTTCATCTTCCATCTTTTTCTTTTCTGCTTCCAAATCAATATAATCACCTAGTTCAATAATCAAAGCATTACCACCTTTGATCATTTCTGTTGCTACATTTGAAGATGTTTCAACATTATAACCAAAGCAACGCGCATGACAAAGTTTATAAATATATGGTGAAAGATTTTCAAGTAAGCTTTCAAGCTGAGTATCCTGTGTTTGAATAGAATATGCAATTTCAATAGCATTTTTAATGACATATTGAGCTCTTAAATTTCTAATACCTTTAATGATATCAATTAAGTAAACAAATTGATCCTGAATTTGTTCATTATTGAATCTATCATTAATAGTAGGCCATTTCGCAATACAAATAGATTCTTCTATATGTGGAATAGATTGATAAATTTCTTCTGTCACAAAAGGCATAAATGGATGTAATAATCTTACAATTGCATTCAATACATAAACCAATGTATTTTGTGTTGCTTTCTTTTCAATGTCATTATCACTATTTAAATGAACCTTAGACAATTCAATATACCATGAACAGAAATCATCCCAAATAAAATTATAAAGTTCACTACCTACATTAACAAATTCAAATTTATCCATATTTTCATCAACAGAAGCAATCACTTCATTTAAACGATTGAGAATCCATTGATCAGCTAAATTTAAATGATCAAATGATAAATCCTGATATGACATATTTTCATCAATATTCATTAAAACAAATCTAGCAGAATTCCATATTTTATTAATAAAATTCCATGCAGCATCTAATTTTTCAGGAATATATCTTAAATCCATACCAGGTGCAGAATTTGTTGTTAAAAAGAATCTTAATGTATCAGCACCATATTGGTCAATAACATCCATAGGATCAACACCATTACCTAAAGATTTAGACATCTTTCTTCCTTGCTCATCACGAATCAAACCATGAATCAGAACATTTTTAAATGGTCTTTGGCCAGTAAATTCTAATGATTGGAAAATCATACGAGATACCCAGAAAAAGATAATGTCATAACCTGTGACTAATGTGTCAGTTGGGAAATAACGTTGATAGAGTTCACTCTCTTTATTTGGCCAACCCATTGTTGAAAATGGCCATAAAGCACTTGAAAACCATGTATCAAGAACATCTTCATCCTGTTTCCAGTTTTCAATATCTGCAGGTGGATTTTTACCCACATAGATTTCTCCTGTTTCTTTATGATACCATGCAGGAATCTGATGTCCCCACCATAATTGACGTGAAATACACCAATCTTCAATATTTTCCATCCATTGTTTAAATGTTTTTTCAAAACGAGGTGGCACAAAAGAAACCTTAGAATCTTTTAATTGATTCTCTAATGCCGCATTAGCAAGTGGTTTCATCTTGACAAACCATTGTTTTGATAAGTATGGCTCAACAATAGCATGACTACGTTCAGAATGTCCAACCTGATGCATATGTTTTTCAATATGATCAACAACACCTCTTGCTTCAAAATCTTTGACTAAAGCTTCACGGCATTCAAAACGATCCATTCCTTGATATTGACCACATAATTCATTCATTGTACCATCATCATTCATACATTTTGGCATCGCTAAATGATATTTTTTTGCTAAAGCAAAGTCATTAGGATCATGAGCTGGTGTACATTTCATAACAGCTGTTCCAAAACTCATGTCAATGTAGCTGTCTGCCATAATTGGTAAAGATTCACCATTCGCAGGATTAATTGCATGTTTGCCAACCAAATGCTGATATCTTTCATCATCTGGATGAACAAAAATCGCTTGATCGGCAAACATTGTTTCAGGACGTGTTGTCGCAATAATCAATTTTTCACCTGTTTCAACAACTTCATAATTGAAATAATACATATGTCCTTCAATTTCTTTATGGATAACTTCAATATTTGATAAAGCTGTACGTTGAACTGGATCCCAGTTAATAATACGTTCTCCCTGATAAATATAACCTTTTTCATATAGCGTTACAAAAACAGTTTTAACCGCTTCGCTTAATCCTTCATCCAAAGTAAAACGTTCTTTTGTATAATCTAATGATAATCCTAATTTTTCCCATTGGCTACGAATAATAGAAGCATATTCTTCTTTCCATGACCAAGCTTTTTCTAAGAATTTTTCTCTGCCCAAATCATAACGAGAAACACCTTCTTCTCTTAAACGTGCTTCTACTTTTGCTTGTGTTGCAATACCCGCATGATCCATACCAGGCAACCATAATGCATCATAACCTTGCATTCTTTTATAACGAATAATCATATCTTGTAAAGTTGTATCCCAAGCATGACCTAAATGAAGTTTCCCCGTTACATTAGGTGGTGGAATAACAATACTATATGGTTTCTTAGAAGTATCTCCCGCTTCAAAATAGTGATGATCTAACCACGTTTTGTATTTTCCTTCTTCTACACTTTTATGATTATATTTCGTCGCTAATTCTTTTTTCATCGATTTCATCTCCCTCTTTATCTTCGTCAGGAATATCTGTATCATAAAAATCTTCTTTATGATCTAAAACATATTGTGTTAACTTTTCTCCTAGGTTTGTGGTACTGACAAGTGTCACAAATTCATTTGTAAAATCTGAAAAATTATATCTTGAATAATCTCCCATTTCTGGATCATCTTCATCATCTTCTTCATCATTCTCAATAATTTCTGCAAAACGTCTTGCTGCTTTCATTAAATCAGCAATTTCATGTGCACCAACTCTTTCAAAAATATCAACTACCATTGGTACATATGGTTGACTCGCTGGACTTAAAAAGAAACTATGTAAAGATGCATTACGACCTTCTAAAGAAGATGTAATCATATAAATACCATAAACAGTTCTCTCACTTTCATTCATTTTTTCAAAATAATGATCAAAATCATCATTTTCTTTTCTCATACAATGAAACAATGCTGCCGCAGTCACATCTTCTCTTGGACATGTTTCTAAGACTCCAGGTCTTAAATATGAATATCTCTCTTTTTTAGCTTCATATTCCATCGCAGCTTTTTGACGATGTGCCCTATTTTCATTAACTCTTTTTTTAAAGAAAAAACCTAAAAAGCAAAGTGCAAAAATAAATAATCCCCAGACAATATAATTAGCCATTTCTTCTCCTGGTATATTATAATTGACTCATTTATCAGTCATTAAAATATACCTTCTCCTTTCTATCAACTTTATTAATACGTAGTTGATGACGTTTAGGTTTATATGTAAAATTGAAATATGTG
>NZ_NFHI01000020.1:0-42447 GCF_002159255.1 Massilimicrobiota sp. An80 | reverse complement strand
TGTAGAGTATCTGATAGCTAAAGAGATTCTGCCAATTCGACCCAACAGAAAATACAAGCGACATGTCAAGCCAAAGACTGTCGTATGCTTTAACTATAGATATAACTAACATAGTTTATATACCTTGACAGATGTAGTTTCAAGACTAAACTTTTTGAGCTTGAGTAAATATTAAAAACCAGGAAAAATATATTTCCATACAATTCCTGGTTAAATATTGTCATCTTAACTTAATGACATTGGAGCGAAAATAGTCATGTTGTCAGCTTATAATAGATATAAGTATCGTGATTATTATGATGAATTTATTTTGATGAGTGGTCTAAAGAATTTGGCAGTTTCAGATAAGATATCGCCACAAATACCAGCATTGATTATGATTGACATACTTTATGCACATTATCTTCACTATAATCAATACAACAAAAGAAAAAAATTACAGATGACTTTAACAGATATAGGATATGAATTAGAAGAATAGGATCTTTATATATGTGCTCGTTTTTTTATATTAAAAATGAGCATATCAAAAATGATAGAAGCTGTTTTTTTGTAACAGCTTCTTTTATCTTGAAAATGAATTTATCGAGTTGATCTATATTGTGAGGGAGTCATACCTGTGTTTTGATGAAATATTTTTCCAAAGTAACTTGATGTTTGAAAATCAGATTTTTCCATTTATTTCATCAGTGGAAAAATCTGAATATTGTAACATTTTTTGTCTGACTTCAACGATATTGAATCAAATATTGGATCGATGATTGATGAAGATAAATATATGAAAGCAAAGGTATTAGCAGAAGATACAGATAATCATAAACCAAATCCTGCACCATTATTGGAATGTTTAAAGAAATTAAAATTATAGCCAGATGAAGTCATTTATATAATTAGCTTCAAAGAATGCTCACATTGATTTTGAATATGCGAAGTGGAGGAGGGAGTACATCAGATATAGGAATTGATTATTATACTTATATTTTTGATAAACCAATAGATTTATTACAATTATTATGAAATGATACATAACAATCTATTACTAAAAAAAAGAATCACTTATAAAAATATTGTGATTCTTTTTTGCGTGGAAAGATAATCATAAAAAGATTGCTTTCTATGGATATATGTTATTTAATAAAAGCAAGAGGTGAAAATGAAAATGAAATTCAAGTCTTATATTCACTCATTGTTGATTACAGTTATATTATTAGTTATAGCATCCTGTGTAGGCTTGTTCTTTCAATATTTAGACTGGTCTGAAATAACGATTGTTTTAATTTATATTATTTCTATACTGATCATCTCCTTATTAACAAAAGGATATATCTATGGAATAATTAGTTCTATTATTGCAACATTTTTATTTAATTATTTCTTTACAGCACCTTATTATACATTATTATTTTATGATTCCAGATATTTTATAACTTTTATATCTATGACATTGACCTCTATTATTGTCAGTACATTAACCTCACGTATCCAACTTTCCCAGAATCAGGCATATAAAAATGCTCAAAATATGAAAATGCTTTATGAATTGACAAATCATCTTTCAAAGATTACAGACAAACAGAGACTTTATGATGAAGTCTATCATATATTAAATCAATATTTTCATTATCCAATAGATTTCATCTTTTTAGATTATCATAATGAACATAAACATCAAGATATTATTGACTGTTTTCGTAATGAAAATCAAAAATATATTATCAAAGATATGTATATTTTCTTTCCTTTATATGGTGTTTCACGATTATTGGGAATTCTCTTTTTTAAAGATGATAATTTTCAACATATGGATGAAACCCAAAAACATATCTTTTATCTTATGATAGATAATATTTCATTAGCCTTAGATCGTATTTATTCAATAGAGGAACAGTTAAAATTAAATGAAGCAAGTATTAAAGAACATTATCGCAGCAATCTTTTACGCTCCATTTCTCATGATTTAAGAACACCGTTATCTGGTATTATGGGAACGTCAGAAATGATTATGGGAATCAACCAACCAACAAGTTCCTCATATCATTTAGCACAGGATATTTATCAAGAGGCTGATTGGTTGTATCTTATGGTACAAAATATTTTGAGTTTAACTAAAGTACAAGAAGGAAAACTTGTGATTCATAAAGAATATGAAGCGATAGAAGAAGTTATAGGAAGTGCTATTTCCCATGTACAAAAAAATATGTCTGAGAGGCAGATTGAGGTTCATGTTCCTGACGAAGTCATGATGGTTCCAATGGATGCACAACTGATTCAGCAAGTCATTATTAATTTACTGGATAATGCCTTTAAACATACTTCAAATAATGAAAAAATAGTCATTAATGCTTACAAACAAGATCATCAATGTTATCTTGTTGTAGAGGACTACGGGGATGGTTTTCTTGGTGAGGATCCTCAAAAACTTTTTGGAATGTTCTATACACAACATCAGTCTTATTCTGATTCCTTTAAGGGAGTAGGACTTGGTTTAACAATATGTAAAGCTATTATAGAGGCACATCAAGGAACTATTGAAGCCAAAGAGTGTCTGAATCATCAAGGAGCACAATTTATAATAACATTACCAATGGAGGATGAATATGAATCAAACAATATTAGTTGTTGAAGATGATGTACAAATTAGAAAATTTATTTGTTATTGTTTAGAAAATAACAATTATCAATACATTACTGCCAGCAACGGACAAGATGCGTTACGAAAAATTTTTTACGAAAATATAGACTTAATATTACTTGATTTGGGATTGCCAGATATGGATGGAGTAGATATTATTCAAAGATTACGAGAATTCTCAGAAATTCCTATTATTGTTGTTTCTGCTAGAGATAAAGACAAAGACAAAGCAGATGCATTAGAATTAGGGGCAGATGATTATTTAACCAAACCCTTTTCAGCAACGGAATTAGTGGCAAGGATTAAAGTGGCTTTTAGACATTTTTATCGTTATAATCAAGTTCAAATTCAAACATATTATAAAGTCAAGGATTTATCTATTGACTTAGATAAAAGGCAAGTCTATTTAAATGATCAACCTATTCATGTAACACCATTAGAATATCAATTACTTGTTTTATTTTTTAAGAATGCAGGAAAAGTTCTAACAACAGATATGATTATTGAAGAAATATATGGAAAAGGGTATGGACATGATACACAGGCACTGAGAGCTCTTATGGCAGGATTAAGAAGAAAAATTGAAAAAAATCCTGCAACACCACAATATATACTTACAGAAATAGGTGTTGGATATAGAATGGTTGATGAATAACTGTATGTATAAATGAAAGTATATTTGGCTAAGTTTATAATGATTATTTACAATAAAACAATGAAGGTATTATAAAAACGTCAGTAAATATCATAAAAGATTGTTATTGACGTTTTTATAGTGTCTATTGGCTTAATGATTTTATAATAGAATTATCTTGAGAAGAATATTTAAGAATATGGTTATGATGTTACATATCTTCATGTTCCAAAGATTCATTTAATTGTTGTTTTAAAATCATTTCATTATGAGATTCTTGTTTATAAATTGCATCAATAGCTAAAGCGATTTCATTTAAAATAGCTTTCAATAAAGCTTTTTCATAAGGTGCTAAATCCTCACCTTGTTCCATAGCAATACCAATCACTGCAAAAATATTGTCCTTTTTTCTAACAGCAAGATATAATCCTTTAGCAGCGGGAAGAGTGCTGGTTGAAACACCGGCATTTTTATTGTTGACAAGAACCCACTGGGCTACAGCTAACTCTTTATGATTAATGTATTCTCTTTTAATATCTGAAGTGATATGTGGACCATAAATCATAGGTTTTTGGAGTGTGTTGTTCTTAACGGGATAAAAAATAATTATACGATTTAACATTTTATATAGTTGAAAACATGTAATATTCATAATATCTTGATAAGAATTGCTCGTTTGTAAATTTTGACTTGTTTCTAATAGAATATCCATACTATGTGCATGAATAGAGGCTAAAAGGTTTTCTTTCTTTAATTTGTGAGCCATTGTACTAATGGATATTGATACAATGAACATGACAATAAAAATGAATGGATAATCAGATGAGGACATATTAAAGGTAAATCTTGGATCTATGAAGAAGTAGTTAATAGCAATAATGCTTAAAAAGGTTGAGATGAGATTGTATATTGGATAATATGTGACAATACCAATGAAACATGAAGCTAAAACATAGAGTAAAATAATATTTGTTGTATTGACATGTATTTCATAGAAAATAAAACCTAGTAATGTAGTAATGAGAAAAATAGATAGAGCTAAAATTGTTTCTTTTAATGGAAATTTGATAAATTTTGATAAATCTACAGATTTCTTTTGTGCCGTTGAACGATGATCTGGAATAATATAAATTTCTAGGTTTGGAGCATTCATCGTTAATTGATCGACAATGGTACTTCTTTTGATTAAAGTTGGTTTTTGATAAGAGCGACCTAACACTAATTTAGAGACACCACTTGTTTTGGCATATTGACCTATTTGAAATGCAACATCATCCCCATATGTAGAAACAATATCTGCTTTGAGATGTTTGGCTAAATTTAAATTCGACTGAAGTTGAGCTAAGGCTTTCTTAGAGAGATTATTACTTTTTGAAGTTTCAACATATAAAGCTGTAAAATCTGCATGAAAAGCCTGAGCCATACGTGAAGCTGTACGAATAACTTTTTGATTAGTTGGAGAACTTCCAATGCAAACAAGAATATGCTCTTTAGCAAAAGGTTGATTTTGTTTGGCTGTTACGATATTAACACGATCAGCACAACGTCTTAATGTAATCTCTCTTAAAGCTGTCAGATTATCTCTAATAAAGAAATGTTCCAAAGCTCTTTTGGCTTGTTGTTTATGATAGATTTTCCCTTCTTTTAATCTCTCAATTAAATCATCAATTTCAATATCTACTAATTTGACATCATCAGCATCATCAAAAACATGATCAGGTATTCTTTCATTAACCTTGATTCTTGTAATACTTTCAACAATATCATGTAGACTTTCTAAATGTTGTACATTCACTGTTGTATAAACATCAATACCCGCTCTTAATAATTCTTCAATATCACTATAACGTTTTTGATGTCTTGAACCATGAACATTGGTATGAGCTAATTCATCGACTAGAATAAGTTGAGGATGTCTTTTTAAAGCACCATCTAAATCAAATTCATAGAAAAGACGATCGCGATAAATAATTTTCTTTTTAGGAATCTGTTCTAGACCATAAATAAGATCGGTAGTCTCTTTACGATCATGCGGCTCTATATACCCTATAACAACATCAACACCTTGTACAGATTTTTGATGAGCAGCTTCAAGCATCGCAAATGTTTTACCGACACCAGCACAATAACCGAAAAATATTTTTAGACGTCCTTTTTTTATTGTTTCCATACCTACCACTTCCTTATTTTTTATTGTACATAAATTTTATAAATAAAAAAGTTTTAATAAAAATTTTAATATGATTTTAATATGGGGGCTTGGTGTTTTAACACTTTCTTTATTTTATCTATGCTAAGATATATACGTCTAAAAAAGACAAAAGGGGGAAACGCTATGATGATGGACATAATTATGGTAGCTGTATTAGCTATAGGTTTTCTGCTTATGAAACTTTTTGTAGATTGGAATGATAAACAGATCAATAAAAAGTAACGGAGGGAAGAATATGTGGTTATTAGCGATTGTGATTGTAGCATTAGCAAGTTATTTGGTTTATGCGTTGATCAATCCTGAGAAATTTTAATTTGGAGGAGAGTTTATGTTACAAATAGTATGTACATTACTTGTCTTCATGGTGATTATTTTTCCTATTGGAAAGTATGTTTATCATATAACAACTCACAAGAAGACATTTGCAGATCCACTTTTTGATCGTATTGATAATGGAATATATAAGATATTAAAAATTGATACATCAAATATGGGGTGGAAAAAGTATGCATTATCTTTATTGTTATTTAATGCATGTTTAGTTTTTGTTGGTTATCTTATTTTAAGAATTCAATCAATAGGTATATTCAATCCTAATGGTATTGAAGGGATGGAAGCAACATTATCTTACAATACAATTATTTCGTTTATGACAAACACAAATTTACAACATTATTCTGGTGAATCAGGTTTATCTTATTTATCACAAATGTTTGTCATCATTATGATGATGTTTACATCTGCAGCAACTGGATATGCTGCATGTGTTGCAATGGTTCGAGGAATCTTAGGTAAACGAATGGGTAACTTCTATTGTGATGTGACACGAATTACAACACGTTTCTTGATTCCTATGGCTTTCATTGTTGGATTGTTCCTTGTATCTCAAGGAGTACCTCAAAATTTGAGTCCAAATATAACACTAACAACAATTGAAGGAAAATTGCAAGATATTGCTTCTGGACCAATAGCGGCACTGGAATCAATTAAACACTTAGGAACAAATGGTGGAGGTTTCTTAGGGGCAAACTCATCAACACCACTTGAAAATCCAACAGTTTTATCAAATATTGCTGAATTATATTCAATGATGTTCTTACCAGCAGCTTGTGTATTCACATTTGGTCATATGGTTTATGATAAATATCAAGAAAGAAAAGCTAAAAAATTGGATACAACAGCTTCAAAAGAATTTGATAAACCAAGTTCTAAAGTTTGGTTAGGTAAAGAAGGACGTACAATTTTTGCGGCAATGTCAATTTTGTTTGTTATTGGTTTAGCACTATGTTTCTTTAGTGAAAGTCAAGGAAATAGTGCAGTTGCATCAGCTGGAATTACTCAAACAATTGGAAATATGGAAGGTAAAGAAGTAAGATTTGGAGTTGCCCAGTCTTCGCTCTTTACAACTGTAACGACATCATTTACAACAGGAACAGTTAACAATATGCATGATACATTAACACCATTGGGTGGATTAGTTCCATTATTGCATATGATGTTAAATGTTGTCTTTGGTGGTGTTGGTGTAGGTCTTATGAATATGCTGATTTATGCAATTATTGGTGTATTTATTTGTGGTTTAATGATTGGACGAACACCAGAGTATCTAGGTAAAAAAATAGAAGGAAAAGAAATGAAATTAGCAGCACTATGTATTATTATTCATCCTTTATTAATATTAGGATTTAGTGCTTTAGCTGTTTCAGTTCAAGCAGGATTAGATGGAATTACAAATCCTGGTTTTCATGGATTAACACAGGTATTGTATGAATTTACATCATCTGCAGCTAACAATGGTTCTGGATTTGAAGGATTAGCGGATAATACAGTATTTTGGAATGTTACTTGTGGTTTAGTTATGTTTTTAGGACGTTATCTATCAATTATTATTCAATTAGCTATTGCTGGAAGTTTATTTAATAAAATTGATGTGAACGAGTCAATTGGTACATTAAAAACAAATACTTGGACTTTCGCTATTATCTTAGTTTTTGTTGTTTATATTTTTGCAGCATTAACATTCTTACCAGCTTTAGCTCTTGGACCAATTTCAGAGGGATTGACCTTAGGTCTATAGAAAGGGGTTTAGTTTAATATATGAGTCGTCAAGAAAAAACAAAATTTATTACAAAAGATATTCTTGGTTCTTCTATCAAAGGGGCTTTTGTAAAATTAAATCCTATGTATATGATGAAAAATCCAGTTATGTTTGTTGTTGAAGTTGGATTTGTCATTTGTACGATTCTTGTCTTTTTCCCACATTTATTTAATGATAAGGGAGATAATTTAAGTTTATATAATGCGATTGTTGCGATTATTTTGTTTATTACTTTATTGTTTGCTAACTTTGCTGAATCTGTTGCAGAAGGACGAGGAAAAGCACAGGCTGAAACATTAAAGAAAACAAAGAAAGATACAAAAGCTCGTCTTATCCACGAGGATGGATCAGAAGAAATGATTTCAGCTAGTGAATTACAAAAAGGTGATGTTGTTCTCGTAAAAGCTGGAGAATTAATTCCAAATGATGGTGAAATCATCGAAGGAATTGCGAGTATTGATGAATCTGCGATTACAGGTGAATCGGCACCAGTCACTAAGGAAAGTGGGGGAGATTTTGCTTCAGTCACTGGAGGAACAACGGTTGTTTCAGACTGGATTAAAGTGGAAATTACTTCTGAACCAGGGCATTCATTCTTGGATAAAATGATTGCTTTAGTTGAAGGGGCTTCACGTCAAAAAACACCTAATGAAATAGCTCTAAACACATTATTAGTTTCATTAACAATTATTTTCTTAATCGTTATTGTAACACTTTATCCAATGGCTAATTATTCAGAAGTACAAATACCAATTTCAACATTAATCGCATTAACTGTATGTTTGATTCCTACAACAATAGGAGCTTTATTAAGTGCTATTGGAATTGCGGGAATGGATAGAGTAACACGTTTTAATGTTATTGCTATGTCAGGAAAAGCAGTTGAAGCATGTGGTGATGTTGATACAATGATTCTTGATAAAACAGGAACTATTACTTTTGGAAATCGTTTGGCTAGTGATTTTATCCCTGTATCAGGTATTAAAAAAGAAGAACTCACTGAATACGCTTGGATTGCATCTATAGGTGATGACACACCTGAAGGAAAATCTACTGTTGAATTGGCAGAAAAATTCGGTTGTCAATTACAAAGAAAAAATTATGAAAATGCTGAATTTATTGAATTTACTGCTGCTAGTAAAATGAGTGGTGTGAATACGACTGATGGACATGTTGTTCGTAAAGGTGCCGGTGACGCTATAATTCAATATGTTAAAGAAAATGGTGGTAAGGTACCAGATGACTTAACATTAAAAGTAGATGAAGTTTCAAAATTTGGTGGAACACCTTTGGTTGTATGTGCAGATTATAGAATTTTAGGTGTTATTTATTTAAAAGATACTGTAAAACCTGGTTTAGTAGAACGTTTTGAACGTTTGCGTAAAATTGGTATTAAAACTATTATGTGTACTGGAGATAATCCATTAACTGCTGCGACTATTGCTGCTGAAGCAGGTGTTGATGGTTATATTGCGGAATGTAAACCAGAAGATAAAATTGAAGCAATTAAAAAAGAACAATCTGAAGGAAAGATTGTAGCCATGACTGGTGATGGAACAAATGACGCACCAGCACTTGCCCAAGCTAATGTTGGTATTGCTATGAATAGTGGGACATCTGCTGCCAAAGAAGCTGCAAACATGGTTGATTTAGATTCTGACCCTACAAAGATCTTGGAAGTTGTAGAAATTGGTAAACAGTTGTTAATTACTCGAGGATCATTAACGACTTTCTCAATTGCTAATGATATTGCAAAATACTTTGCAATTATACCAGCCATGTTCCAAGCTGTTATACCACAATTAAGTGTTCTTAACATCATGGGATTACAAACATCTGAAAGTGCTATTTTATCTGCATTGATTTTTAACGCAGTGATTATTCCATGTTTGATTCCACTAGCAATGAAAGGTGTTAAGTATAAACCTATGAGTGCATCTAAAATGCTTGGAAGAAATATGCTAATCTATGGATTAGGTGGAGTGATTTGTCCATTTTTAGGAATTAAGATTATTGATATGATTATTGCACCATTATTAGTTTTATTAGGATTATAGGAGGTAAACTATGAAAAAGTTTTTAAGACACTTTAGATTGGCGTTTCTATTTGCAATAGCAATGTTTGTGATATGTGGATTTATTTATCCCATGGTATTAACAGGAGTTTCACAAGTTGTATTTCCAAGTCAATCAAATGGAAGTCTTGTTGAAGTAGATGGAAAAGCAGTGGGTTCTGAAATTGTTGGACAAGATTTTACTGATGAAAGATTGTTCCATTGCAGACCTTCAGCTTACAACTACAATACTTATACACAAGAACAAAAAGATAGTGGAGAATATGCAGGTTTATCATCTGGAAGTAACAACTATGCACCAAGTAATCCTGCTTTGAAAGAAAGATTAGATGAAGATATTGAAAAATTCTTAGAAGAAAATCCTACAGTAAGCAAAGAAGATATTCCTTCTGACATTATTACTGCATCAGGATCAGGATTAGATCCACATATTTCAGTAGAAGCTGCTAAAGTACAAATGGATAGAGTTGCTAAAAATACAGGTTTATCTCAAGAACAATTAGAAAAAATGATTGAAGAAAATACTTCAGGAAAATTCTTAGGTATTTTTGGAGAAGAAACTGTCAATGTTTTAAAATTAAACTTAATGGTTGCACAAGAAATAGATATGATTTAATGAAAAACTCCACTTTATCCAAGTGGAGTTTTTTGGTCTTGTTTATATAGAAAAGACTTTTTTTCGTAATAGCTATATAGTAAAATATAAATATATTTAAAGGGGAAAAGGAAGAAAATATGCAGGCGAATATATTGGTTGTAGAAGATGATCATTCAGTTAGAAATCTTGTGTCTACAACTTTGCAGACACATGGATATCAATTTGATGCTATGATTAATGGTGAGAGTGCTTTATTGGCTATGACATCACATCATTACGATATTATTTTATTAGATTTAGGATTACCTGATCAAGATGGTATAGATATTATCAAAACAGTTCGTACGTTTTCGGTTATTCCCATCATTGTTTTAAGTGCAAGAAGTAGTAATGAAGATAAGATAGCTGCATTGGATGCAGGAGCAGATGATTATTTAACAAAACCATTTAATATTGATGAACTTTTAGCAAGAGTTCGTTCAACTTTACGTAGAGCTGAATATTTACAAAATATGACGACTCAAGAAGAAACGGTTTTTGAAAATGGTGATTTAAAAATTAATTATTTATCAGCGACAGTATCTTTAAAAGGAAAAGAAATACATTTAATGCCAATAGAATATAATTTGCTTTGCCTTTTAGCAAAAAATGTTGGTAAAGTCTTAACTTATCAGTTTATTTTAGATAAAATATGGAAAAATGCATTGGAATCAGATTTGTCCTCATTACGTGTTTATATGACAACATTAAGAAAAAAGATTGATAAACAGTATGCGGATGATCAAAAATATATTCAAACGCATATAGGTATTGGTTATCGTATGGTTAGACAAAAAAAGAGTGGTGAATAATATTCATGAATGAAGAAAAAAAACATCAAGGGCGTTTAAAAATATTTTTTGGCTATGCAATGCATACTGGAAAAACATATGCAATGTTACAAGAAGCTAAGGAATTGACGGATATGTCTAATGATGTGGTTGTGGGGTATATAGAAAATGTAGAAGGGTTAGAGACGATTTTAAAGGGGTTGGAATGTGTTCCCAATCGTCAGTTAATGCTATCTTCACCAGAGGTAGATATAGATGCTATTTTAGCGAGACATCCACATATAGTATTGATTGATCATATGGCTCATACAAATAGAAATGGCTCTAGGCATTTAAAACGTTATCAAGATATTCTTGAAATACTTGAAGCAGGAATTGATGTTTATACAACTGCCAATGTACAAGATATAGTGAGCTTACAAGATGATATTAATAAGATAACAGGAGAGCATTCAAGTGAAACAATACCTGATTATCTTTTTGAACAAGCACATCAAGTTAAGTTTATTGATAATGAGCCACAATATGAGCATCATTATTCAGTAGAAACTTTAAAAGCATTAAGAGAGTTAGCAATCAAATGTTGTGCACAAAGAATAAAAAAGTTAACTTCCTTACCTTCTAAATCTCATTTTATAAATTCTGAGCATATCTTAGTCTGCTTGTCACCATCACCTTCAAATGCGAAAGTCATAAGAACAGCAGCAAAACTTGCAAATACATATCAAGCAAGATTAACAGCTTTATATATTGCACCATTGGATAAAAAGCTTTCTAAAAAAGAATATCAGTATCTACAAGAAAATATATCTCTAGCAAAAGACTTACAAGCACAAATTGAAGTGCTTAATGATAATAAGGTTGTATTTGAAATAGCTGAATATGCTAGAATCTCTGGGGTTACCAAAATTGTGCTAGGTCAAAGTCCAACGCATTTTTTTCAACGTTCTTCATTATCTGAGCAATTAGTTCGATTAGCACCACAACTAGAAATATATGTTATACCTTATATTGATGAAAGGTCTATTTTTAAGTTAGTAAGACCACAATTAACACTTAATCGTCAAGATTTCATGCGAACAGCAGGTATGTTGATTTTGTCCACATTGATTGGTGGAATCTTTTACTATCTTGATTTTAAAGAATCTAATATTATACTGATTTATATTTTAGGTGTTTTAATGACTGCATTGATTACGACAAGAAGAATTTATAGTTTAGCATCTTCATTCATTAGTGTCTTGATTTTTAATTTTCTTTTTACAAGTCCAAGATTAACATTGAGAGCTTATGATTCAAGGTATATCGTGACATTTATAATCATGTTTATTGTTGCTTTTATTACAAGCAGTATGACAAATAAGTTACAAACAAGTGCAAAAGATTCAGCACAAAATGCTTATCGTATGAAAATATTATTAGAAACAAATCAGAAACTACAGAAGGAAAAAAATAAAGAAGGAATTATTTCTGTAACATGTCATTCACTTATGAAATTATTACAAAGGGATATTATTTTCTATCCTGTTTCAAAGAATAATTTAGAAAAACCACTTATTTTTTGCCAATCGCCAAAGGATACATCCATATTTCAAAATGAAGAAGCTGTTGCAAAATGGGTTCTCAAAAATAATAAACATGCTGGAGCGACAACGAAAACATTATCCAATGCATTATGCCTTTATTTAGCAGTACGTATTGGAGAAAAAATTTATGGTATTATCGGTATATATATAGATGACAAACCCTTAGATTCATATGAAAATAATATTATGCTTTCTATCTTAGGAGAATTAGCTCTTTCTTTAGAAAATGAAAGTGTTATTAAGGAAAAAGCAACCGCAGATTTAAAAGCCAAAAATGAACAACTCAGAGCTAATCTTTTACGTTCTATATCTCATGATTTGAGAACTCCTCTGACTTCTATCTCTGGTAATGCAGGAATTTTATTAAGTACGGGTACAATCTTAGATGAAGATAAAAAAAAGCAGTTATACAGCGATATTTATGATGATTCTTTATGGCTTATTAATCTTGTAGAAAATTTATTGTCTGTAACCCGTATAGAAAATGGATCAATGAATTTGAATCTAAAAGTAGAATTAATAGAAGATGTGATTAATGAAGCACTTAAGCATATCAATACACGCAGAATACAACATCATATTCAAGTTATTCAAGATGAAAATATATTACTTGCTAAAATAGATGCTAGACTGATTGTTCAAGTCATTATGAATATCTTAGATAATGCTATCAAATATACACCTGATCATACAACAATAACTATACAGAGTTATCTTAAAGATAAAAACATCTATATTGATATTGCTGATGAAGGAAATGGCATTAATGATAAAGATAAGGAACATATTTTTGATATGTTTTATACTGCCAATCGTCAAGTCGCAGATAGTCGCAGAAGTTTAGGATTGGGATTATCTCTTTGTCAGTCCATTATACAGGCACATCATGGGGAAATTAAAGTTTATGATAATTCGCCTCATGGAACAGTTTTTCAGATATCTTTACCGGCACAGGAGGTAGAAATACATGAATAGTCCAAAAATATTAGTTGTGGAAGATGATAAAGCCGTTCGTAATTTGATTGCTATTACATTACAGACAAGAAATTATAAATATATATTATCTGATAGTGGAGAATCAGCTCTTCTAGAGTTTGCCTCTGAACATCCTGATGTTATCCTTCTAGATTTGGGATTACCTGATATAGATGGAATGGAAGTGATTCAAAAAATTCGTGAAAAATCACAAATTCCAATCATTATTCTTAGTGCCAGAGGAGAAGAAAGTGACAAAGTGGCAGCTCTTGATGCTGGAGCAGATGACTATTTGACAAAACCATTCTCGGTAGAAGAATTATTGGCTCGATTGCGTGTCGCATTAAGAAGAACAGAATATATATGGAATAGTGATGCAAAAAACAACCATATATTTGAAAATGGAGATTTAAAAATTGATTATGCTTCAAGTTGTGTGACTCTTAAGGGAGAAGAAATTCATTTAACACCTATTGAATATAAGATATTAAATTTGTTATCAAAAAATATCGGAAAAATTTTAACGCATACTTATTTAACACGAGAAATATGGGGAAGTGCTTTTGATAGTGATGTCGCTTCGTTACGTGTTTTTATGGCTAATTTGCGTAAAAAGATTGAACCAGAAAAAAGTGGTGTGAGTTATATTCAGACACATGTAGGGATAGGCTATCGTATGGTGAAGATTGAAAAGAGTGATTAAATTCTCACAGCATTCTCACACAAGCTTTTGTTTTCTCACACTCACTTCACAATATATTTCTTATAATAATAGTGAAGATAAGGAGTGAGTTATATGAGACAAAATAGAAATGAATATATAGTTTTAGAAAAATTAGGAGAAAAGGTTAAAAGTCTTATTGAAAAGGATCGTTCTGAATGTCAGGAATTAGTTGTTCAGGCATTAGTGAATTATCCACATGCACCTCAACCACAGAATTTACTAGGCATTTTAGCAGAAAAACAAGGAGATTTAGCCCTAGCAATGAAACATTATCGTGCAGCTTGGTCATTATCTCCTAATTACCGACCATCAAGAAAAAATATTGATCGATTGGTATCTTTATCAAGTTTCCAATGTTATTATTATGATCAAGAGTGTTGTGAGATGGAAACGCAAGATTCTCAAGGATTGTTTAAAAGAAAAATTATTATATAATTTGCATTTTCATAAAAAAACTTGTTATATTTGGAAAAAATAAAAAAATATATTGACAAAAGAAAGCTATCCATGTATGATTAACGCATATTAAAAATCGTTGAGCAGGAAAAGTAATTTCTTGAACGCTTCAAGCGAGGTAGTACAGAGTGGAAGACTACTAAGTGGAAAGGAATGAAACGTACCTGTGAGAGTCCATTGGAAATAGGAGTATAATGGAACGTAACCTGCGTTAAGGGATAGAGTGGTTAGTTTTTCTAACAACTAGAGTGGTACCGTGTATATGCACCTCTGGAGAAATCCAGAGGTTTTTTGTTTATAGAGAGGGTGATTGAATTGCGGCGATTGATAGAAAAAATGAATAAATATAATAAAAGAGAAATACAAAATAATGAAAAGGAGAATGAACAATGGAAAAGAAACAATATAAAAAAGTCGTATTAGCTTACTCAGGGGGATTAGATACATCAATTATTATAGCGTGGTTAAAAGAAAATTATGGTTGTGAAGTGATTGCTGTGGCTGGTGATGTTGGTCAAGGAGATGAACTTGAAGGATTAGAAGAAAAAGCTTTAGCTACAGGAGCATCTAAATATTATTGTGCTGATTGCAAGGAAGAGTTTGTCAATGATTTTATTTTTCCAGCTATCAAAGCCAATGCTGTTTATGAAGGAAAATATTTACTAGGAACTTCTCTAGCAAGACCGATCATTGCGAAAAAATTAGTAGAGATTGCCAAAAAAGAAGGTGCAGATGCCATTTGTCATGGTTGTACAGGTAAAGGAAATGACCAGGTCAGATTTGAACTGACAATCAAAGCCTTTGCACCTGAATTAGATATTATTGCACCATGGAGAGTATGGGAATTAAAGAGTAGAGAAGATGAAATTGAATATGCCCAAGCGAGAAATATTCCTTTAAAAATTAATAAAGAAACAAATTATTCTAAGGATAAAAACTTATGGCATTTATCACATGAAGGATTAGATTTGGAAAATCCTGCAAATGAACCTATGTATGACAAGATTCTTGAATTAGGTGTCACACCAGAAAAAGCACCAGACAAGCCAACATATATTACAATTACTTTTGAAAAAGGAATTCCAGTTGCTTTAAATGGTGAAAAAATGAATGGTATTGATTTGATTACTGCTTTAAACAAAATTGGCGGAGAAAATGGTATTGGCATCATTGATATGGTTGAAAACAGATTAGTTGGTATGAAATCAAGAGGTGTTTATGAAACACCAGGTGGAACAATTCTTTATAAAGCACATGCTGATTTGGAAGAAATCACAATTGATAAAGAAACACAACATTTCAAATATCAGGTTTCTCAAAAGCTAGCAGATATTTTATATAACGGTCAATGGTATACACCACTAACAAAAGCATTACTTGCTTTTATTGATGAAACACAAAAGACAGTCAATGGAGACGTGAAATTAAAACTATATAAAGGAAATATTATGGGAGCTGGTATGACTTCACCAGATACTTTATATAGTGAACAGACAGCTTCATTTGGAGAAGATGAAGATTATAATCAAATGGATTCTCAAGGATTTATTAATTTATATGGTTTACCTATTAAAGTGAAAGCTTTATTAGACCAACAAAGAAAGAAATAGGAGTTGAAAATATGGCGTTATGGGCAGGGAGATTTAAAAAAGAGATTAATGCAGATGTGAATGCTTTTAATTCATCCATATCATTTGATGCAAGAATGTATAAACATGATATTATGGGGAGTCAGGCACATGCTAAAATGCTCGCAAAACAAGGCATTATTTCTAGGCAGAATTTAACTGAAATATTAAAAGGATTGGATGACATATTATGTGAATTAGAAAATGGTGATTTGTTATTTGATCCTCATGCTGAAGACATTCATATGTTTATTGAAGCAGAACTGACAAAGCGATATCCAGAAAGTGGTAAAAAACTTCATACTGCCAGATCACGTAATGATCAGGTGGCTTTAGATTTAAGGTTATATACACGTGATGAAATCAAAGATATTCAGGGTATGTTGATAGAATTGATGCAAGTGCTTATCAATCAGGCTAAAGGGCATACACATACCATTATGTGTGGTTATACACATTTGCAACGTGCTCAACCCATAACATTTGCCCATCATTTAATGGCTTATGTTGAAATGTTTTATCGTGATTATACAAGATTGGATGACTGCATGAAACGACTCAATGTTTCACCATTAGGTAGTGGGGCATTAGCGACGACAACATATCCTATTGATCGTCATTTTGTAGCACAGGAACTTCATATGAATGATATTATGTATAACTCATTAGATGGTGTCAGTGATCGTGATTATGCAATTGAACTGGCCAATGATTTGGCTATGATTATGATGCATTTATCACGTTTAAGTGAAGAAATCATTTTATGGTGTTCATGGGAATTCAAATATATTGAACTGGATGATGCTTATGCGACAGGATCAAGCATCATGCCACAAAAGAAAAATCCAGATATTGCTGAACTGGTCAGAGGAAAAAGTGCCAGAGTCATCAATGATGTTTCTACATTACTGACAATGATGAAAGGCTTACCGCTTGCTTATAATAAGGACATGCAGGAAGATAAGGAAACTTTATTTGATGCGATTGATCAGGTGAAATTATGTTTACCAGTCTTTAGTGATATGATCAACACAATGAAAGTGAATAAACAACGTATGCAAGAATGTGCAGCTAAAGGATTTATTAATGCAACGGATTGTGCAGATTATCTTGTGAAAAAAGGAAAAGCTTTTAGAGATGCTTACAAAACAACAGGAGAGCTTGTTGCTTATTGTATTGATCATGATGAAGTTCTTGAAACTCTTCCACTTGATATCTATAAATCTTTTGATGAAGTTTTTGAAAAAGATGTTTATCAGGCTATATCACTTTTAACTTGCGTTGAAAATAGACTTGTTGATGGAGGACCTGCTCCTCAAACATGCCAAAAAGCAATCAAAAGAATGGAAAAACAATTGGAGGCGTTGAATCATGGTTAAAGTAGGAATCATTGGTGCCAGTGGATATGCTGGGGCAGAGTTATATCGTTTGTTGTTGAATCATCCACATGTTGAAATTGTTGCAATCAGCTCTCAAAGTTATGAAGGAAAGATGATTTCACATTTATATCCATCATTTTATGGAGTCTTTGATATGACATTCACGAATGATCAGGAAGTCATTGAAAAAGCTGATATGATTTTTGCATCATTGCCTCATGGTCTCAGTGAAAAATATGCTAAACAATGTGATGAACAAGGAAAGAAGTTTATAGATTTAGGTGCAGATTTTCGTTTGGATCAAGAAAAAGATTATCAACAATGGTATCAACATGATTATCAATATCCACAATTACATGAAAAACAGGTTTATGGTTTAAGTGAAGTCAATCGTGAACAGATTAAACAGGCATCAATTATCGGAAATCCAGGATGTTATCCAACATCCATTACTTTAGGGTTATATCCATTATTAAAAAATCATATGCAAAAAGATGAAAAGATTATCATTGATTCTAAATCTGGAACAACAGGAGCTGGAAAGTCTTTAACAGAAGATACCCATTTTCCTAAATGTAATGAATCATTTCATCCATATAAAATAGCAAGTCATCGTCATACACCTGAAATTGAACAGGAATTATCAAAGATGGCTCATCAGGCTGTTCATGTCATGTTTACACCACATCTATTACCTGTTAATCGTGGGATTATTTCAACAATATATGTTCCATTAAAAGATAATGTTGATTTTGATAATGTTTATGATATCTATCAAAAGACTTATCAGGATGAGTATTTTGTAAGAGTTTTGCCAAAAGGACAAGTGGCTGATTTAAAATTTGTTCAATACTCTAACTTCTGTGATATATCTTTACATTATGATGAGAGATATCATCAGCTGATTGTTGTTTCAACAATAGATAATATGGTGAAAGGGGCAGCTGGACAAGCTATCCAAAATATGAATTTGATGTATGGTTTTGATGAAAAAGAAGGTTTGATGATGATACCAGCATCATTTTAAGGGGGAAAATATATGTTTAAAGATATTGATGGAGGGGTGTGTGCCCCTCTAGGATTTCAAGCCTCTGGAATCCATTGTGGTATTAGAAAAAATAAAAGTAAAAAAGATTTGTCTTTAATTGTCAGTGATGTTATGTGTCATTGTGCGAGCACCTATACTCAAAACAAGGTGAAAGGGGCACCCATCTATGTCACACAACAGCATTTAAAGAATCTTGAAGCCAAAGCTATTATTTGTAATAGTGGTAATGCCAATACATGTAATCCTAATGGCATTGAAATAGCAGATCAAATTTGTCAATTATGTGGACAGGCATTAGGCATTGATAGCGATGATATTGTAGTTGCTTCTACAGGTGTGATTGGACAACCTTTAAGTATTGAACCGTTTGAAAATCATATGGAACAATTGGTTCAATCTTTATCTACACAAGGCAGCAGTGATGCCTGTGAGGGAATCATGACAACAGATACTGTCAAAAAAGAATATGCGGTTGAATTTGAACTTGATGGCAAGACTTGTCATATTGGAGCAATCGCTAAGGGAAGTGGGATGATTCACCCTAACATGGCTACAATGTTAGCTTTTGTGACAAGTGATGTTGCGATTTCTAAAGAGATGCTAAATGAAGTCATTCATGAAGTTGTTGATGATACATTTAATATGGTGAGTGTTGATGGGGATACTTCTACTAATGATATGTTGACATTAATGTGTAATGGTCTAGCTCAAAATAATGAAATTACACAAAAGGATGAAAACTATCAGTGCTTTAAAGAAGCATTGATGTATATTTGTACATGCTTATCTCAAGCGATTGCGAAAGATGGTGAAGGAGCAACAAAACTTTTAACTTGTAACGTTTTACATGCAAAGACAAAAAAGGATGCAAAGATTGTTGCTAAATCTGTTATTACAAGTTCACTTTTGAAAGCTGCTATGTTTGGTGAAGATGCAAATTGGGGTCGTATCTTATGTGCTATTGGTTATAGTGATGCTGATTATGATATTCAAAAAATTGATGTTGATTTTAAAAGTAAAAAGGGGAAAATTTGTGTTTGTCAAAATGGTGGTGGATATCCTTTTAGTGAGGAAGAAGCTGCTCAGATCTTAAGTGAAGATGAGATAGAAATAATCATAGATTTACATGATGGAGATGATCAGGCAACTGCCTGGGGATGTGATTTAACTTATGACTATGTCAAAATTAACGGCGATTATCGCACATAAAGGGGAATAATTATGAATCAAAACGCAGTGATTAAAGCAGAAATTTTATCTCAGGCATTACCATATATTCAAAAATATCATGATAAAGTTGTTGTGATTAAATATGGTGGCAATGCCATGATTAATGAAGAATTAAAGATGAATGTGATTCAGGATGTCGTGTTATTATCAGAAATTGGGATTAAAGTCATTCTGGTACATGGGGGTGGACCAGAAATTAATCAGACATTAAAGAAGATGAATATTGAATCTCAGTTTATTCATGGTTTAAGATATACGGATGATGAAACAATGAATGTTGTGCAAATGGTTTTAGCTGGTAAAACAAATAAAGATCTTGTAAAATTAATTATGCAAAAAGGTGGTAATGCAGTAGGAATCAGTGGTATTGATAACCAGCTAATAGTTGCGAAAAAACATGAATCTCAAGATGATCTAGGATATGTAGGGGATATTGTCAAAATTAATGCTCATATCATTATAGATTTATTAGATAAAGGCTATATTCCAGTTGTTTCAAGTGTGGGGACTGATGAAACAGGGCAAACTTATAATATTAATGCTGATACGGCAGCTGCTGAAATTGCAGCCCAAATCCAAGCAGAGAATATGATTTTGGTGAGTGATATACCAGGATTATTAATGGATAAAGATGATGAATCAACATTGATTCCTTTGGTTCATGTCTATGAAGTGAAAGGATTAACAGATAAAGGGATTATTAGTGGTGGTATGATTCCTAAAGTAGAATGTTGTGTGAGGGCCATTCGCGAAAATGTAAAAAAAGCAGTGATTATTGATGGTCGTATTCCTCATTCTATTTTAATTGAAATGTTATCTAAAGATGGTATTGGAACAATGTTTACAAGATAGGAGGATTATATGGTCAATTTAAAAAATAGAAGCTTTTTAACATTAAAAGATTATTCTAAAGAAGAAATTCGTTATTTATTAGATATGGCACATCGTTTAAAAAAAGCAAAGAAAAATGGAAGAGTTGGAACAGCATTAAAAGGAAAAAATGTAGTCTTATTATTTGAAAAAACATCAACACGTACACGTTGTGCCTTTGAAGTTGCCACTTTTGATGAAGGTGGACATGTGACTTTTTTAAGCAATTCACAAATGGGGAAAAAAGAATCTTTAGAAGACACAGCGAAAGTTTTAGGAAGAATGTATGATGGTATAGAATTTAGAGGATTTGAACAAAAGACTGTTGAAGATTTAGCCAAATACTCAGGTGTCCCTGTATGGAATGGATTAACGGATGTTGATCATCCAACTCAGACATTGGCTGATTTTATGACTATTGAAGAACATTTGAATAAACCATTAGAAGAAGTCAAATTTGTTTTTACAGGAGATATTAGAAATAATGTTTGTTATGGGCTGATGTATGGTGCAATGAAAATGGGAATGCATTTTGTATGTTTAGGACCCAAAGATTTACAAATTGATCCTGAAGTTTTAGCGTATTGTCAACAGGAAGCACAAAAATCAGGTGGAAAAATTGAGGTTTTAGATAATGTTGATGAAGCGGTGAAAGATGCTGATGTCATTTATACAGATATTTGGGTTAGCATGGGAGAAGATGAAGCTTTATATGAACCAAGAGTCAAAATGTTATCACCTTATAAAGTGACAACAGAAATGATGAAAAAAACGGGAAAAGAGTCTACACTTTTTATGCATTGTTTACCATCATTTCATGACTTTGAAACAGAAGTTGCTAAGGCTAAGTATGAACAGGGAATTGATATTAGAGAAGTTGAAGATGAAGTTTTCAGATCATCACAATCAGTTGTTTTTGATGAAGCTGAAAATAGAATGCATACAATTAAAGCTGTCATGGTAGCCACAATTGGTAATTATTAGAAAAAGAAACTGTTCATTTCTAAACTGATTAACAGTTTTTTCATATATTATCCACATCAAAGACTTATAATCATAGTGTATAAAAGATGGGAGAATAAAAAATGAAAAAATTATTGTTAGTATGACTTGTTGTTTGTTTAAGTGGATGTACACAAACAATTCAAGATGATCAGTTAAAAAATAGTCAATCAATCAAACAAGATGACAAACAAAAAGGTGTAGAAAGTGAAAAAATAAAACAGCTTATGGATGGAATAAAACAGACAATGCCTGAAGAGATATATCAGGAGTTAACAAATAAAAAAGTGGTTCATGAAATAGATGATATTATCACAATTGGCAATGATCAAAATAACCCTACTTTACGCTTGGATTTTGCTTATCAGGATGGTCAATTGGTTCAATTTGTTAATAAGGAATATGGTTTTTTAGATACATTACCAACACGTATGACAAGCGAACAGCAAGCCAAAGAAACAGCAAAGACTTTTGCGAAAGTTTTCTTGAATCAAGATGTCAAGTTACAAAAAACAACAGCTTTAAGTGGCTATGACACTGACCAATATATAACATTTAAAGACGAGAATCATCACACATATCTTGTGGCATTAAATATTAATGTTTTATTGAAATATAATGAAAATTCATGATAAAGGAAACTTATTATATTTTCAATATTGATAGCCAAGAAGATATATGAATAGACTTAGCATAATGTTACATTTTTGTAATGTTGTGCTTTTTTCTTTTCGTGAAGATTTGAAAAATATATAATATTTTTAAGAGGTGATGGAAATGGAAAAAATGCACATCATGATTGTAGAAGATGATGAAACACTTGCTAGAGAAATAAAAGATTTTTTGATGAGATGGGGATATTATGCTGTTATCGCAACACATTTTGAAAATATTGTTGAAGATTTTTATAATTATAAACCTCATCTTATTTTAATGGATATTAATTTACCATATTATGATGGTTTTTACTGGTGTACACAAATTAGAAATACATCACAAGTTCCTTTAATTTTTATAAGCAGTCGTAATGATGATCATGATAAAATCAGAGCCATTCTTCAAGGTGGGGATGATTATGTCGATAAGCCATTTCATTTGGAATTGTTGAAGGCTAAGATTGAAGCTATTTTAAGAAGAACATATCAATATAAAGTTAAAGATCAAATGAGAATCAATGCCGATATTTATTATGATAAAACAAAGGGCAGCTTGTTTTATCATGAACATGAGATTCATCTGACAAAATCAGAAAGTCAGATAGTTTGTCTTTTATTAGAATCTCAAGGAGCCATAGTCACAAGACAGGCATTAATGGAAGCGTTGTGGAATACTGATGAATTTATTTCAGATAATTCTCTAACAGTGCTTATTTCCAGATTACGTACAAAATTAAAAGATGAATGTCATCAGGATATTATTTGTACAAAGAAAGGACAGGGATATTATATATCATGATTTATTTACGAAAATATAGTCGCTATATCCTTGTCATAACCTTGATTATATTGGCGTATAATCTCTATTTTATTTATCTTGTTCCTGGAGCTAATACACAATATCTGATTTATTTTGATGTTGTTGTAGGGGTATGTCTTCTTTTTTTCATTTTTTTAGACTTTATGCATGAAAAATACCGTTTAGATAAGAAAAAGGATTATTTACAATCAAAAGAAGTCATTTGTTTTGAGTTTGATCATTTTGATAATATTGATATTGCCTATCACGATGTTCATGTTCTTCAAAAGCAGCTAGATGAAATATATCAAGTCAATAATGATTTACAGGATTATATGACAAAATGGTGCCATGAAATTAAAATTCCATTATCAGCTAGTTTATTGATCAATCAGAAAAATACAGATTATCAACAAAAACAAAATATGCAGGAACAGTTAGAAAAAATGAACCAGTATCTGAATCAAATCATGGTAGTGAGTCGTATTCAAAGTCAGATTCATGATATATACATTAAACCTGTTTCATTAAAAGACAGTGTTTATCAATCCATCAAGAATAATCAATTCTTTTTGATTAATAAGCATTTTGAAATGGATGTAAATGTAGAGAATTTACAGATATATAGTGATAAAACATGGCTCATCTATGTCTTGGATCAGATTATTAATAATGCCATTAAATATGCCAAAGAGTCACCTCAATTAAAAATCTGGAGTGAACATCATGAAGAGCAGATCAATTTATATATTGAAGACAATGGAGAAGGTATTCAATCACAAGATTTGTCTAGAATTTTTGAAAAAGGATTTACTGGTCAAAATCATCATAATGGACAATATAAATCTACTGGAATGGGATTATATATGGTGGAAAAAGTCATTTCTCAATTAGGACATTCTATTGAAGTAGATAGTGTTTTTCAAAAGTTTACCCGTGTTCATATAACATTTCAGGATCAAAGAGATTATTTTTATCGCTAACCTTTCAGTCAATGTAAGATATAAATAGATATTGTTATCAAGATGTAAGGATTTCTCATCAATGATATCTTAAAATGGAAAGTGTTAGGAGGAATGATTTATGGATAAGAAAAAAGTTGTTGAAATCAAAGGATTAGTCAAAAACTATGGAACAAGAGGTTTTCAAACAAGAGTCTTAAAAGGTATTGATTTAACCATTTATGAAAATGATTTTATTGCGATTATGGGACCGAGTGGAAGTGGAAAGACAACGTTATTGAATATTTTATCAACGATTGATAAACCGACACAAGGAACAGTTCTATTGGATGGTAAAGATGTTACAAAGTTAAAAAATAAAGAATTATCTCAGATACGAAGAGATAAGATTGGTTTTATTTTTCAAGATTATAATTTGTTGGATACAATGACTTTACAAGATAATATTTCCTTGCCATTATCATTAAATGGTGTTTCTTCTCAGAAGTGTATATCAAAATGCCAGGCTTTAGCACAGGTTTTTGGATTAAAGGAGCATTTAAAGAAATATCCTTACCAATTATCAGGCGGACAAAAACAAAGAGGAGCCACTTGTCGTGCATTAATCAGTGAACCTGAAATCATATTTGCAGATGAACCAACGGGCGCTCTTGATTCAAAATCAAGTCGTGATTTACTGGAACGTCTTAAAATGGTCAATGATGAAGGAAAAGCCACTATCTTAATGGTAACACATGATGCTTTAAGTGCTTCGTATGCTAAAGATGTCTATATTTTAAGTGATGGTATGATGAAATGTCGTTTAACGCGAGGAGATTCTCGTAAAGAATTTTATGATCGTATCATTGATATGCAAGTGTCTATGGGAAGTGATTTTTCATGAGCTTAGCCAAATTATCCATCATGAACTTCAAAGCAAGTTTTAAAAACTATGTTTCACTGATTATATCATTAGCTTTTACAGTTCTTATTATTTTTAATTTCTTTAATCTTATGGATTCTTCTATTATGGAATCATTAGGAAAAATAAATAGTCAAAATATAAAGATTGTCATTCAATGTGTGATTGTTGTTTTAAGCTGTTTTATGTTTTTCTTTATCTGGTATGCTACAAACGTTTTTTTAACCAAACGTAAAAAAGAAATTGGTGTCTATGTGTTTATGGGACTCACAAATCAAAGAATTGGAAAACTTTATATGTTGGAAACAATGCTGATTGGTCTTGTTGCTTTGGTTATGGGAATCGGTTTTGGCATTTTAATATCTCAGTTGTTTACAATGACTTTAGTAACGATTTCTGATATCGAAGTCAATCTTTCTTTTGAAATTTCATTGTCAGCCGTTTTATGGAGCAGTTTGATTTACTTTATTGTTTATATGATTTTTGTTTTCAAAGGATATATCAATTTAGTAAGAAGCAGTGTTTTAGATATGGTCAGTGCCAATCGTCAAAATGAATATGTGAAACAAAATAAAGTGATTCTCTTTTTAAAAGCCATACTTGGAATTATCATTCTGGTTTTAGGATATTATTATGCCATTAAAGAAGGTGGCATGGAAACAATGGCTAATGCCTTATTAGCAGTTATTTTGGTCATCATTGGTGTCTATTTGCTCTTTGGTGGTTTCATTCCATTGATTTATCAGACATTGGCTTCCAATAAAAGATTTCTATACAAGAAACAAAGAACTTTATGGATCAATCAGATTATCTTTCGTATGAAGAAAAATTATCGTACTTATGCGATTGTGACAGTATTAATGATATGTGCCCTCACAGCATTAGCTACAGGTGTAGCTATGCATGAACGTTGTCAGATGATACATGATTTTGAAAATGTCTATACGTATCAGATTTTTTCTCAACAGGCTAATCTCCAAAATGAATTTATGCAAGTGATAGAAGAACATAATGATGTGCAATATAGTTCCTATATTGAAATGTTGCAGATTGAAGGAAGTTATGCCAGTACAACACATCAAAAGAATACATTTGCTTTGATTCCTTATTCTCAACTCAAAAAATTAGCCCAGGATTCTCATCAGGCATTTGAACTTAAACAGCCACAAGATGATGAAGTGATTGATTTAGCTCATCAATATCTGCTGTCATTAATTACAACTGATGAATTAGAAGATGTACAGATACAAAATCAAGTCTATGATACAATTCAAAGAACAACTGTCCCTTATTTAGGGTATTTACAGGAACAGGTTTCTTTCTATTGTGTCAGTGATGACGAATATGAAAGATTAAAATCTGCAGGAGCATCTTTATATGTCTATAATTATAAGATTGAGAATACCAAAATGTTAAATGCATCTGTTGATGATATTCAACAACATCAGGATTGTGTAGGTCTCATTAAAATTGATCCGCAAAATGATTCTAATCAATGGATTCAAATGCTTTATCCTGTTTGTATCTTTATGTTTATGGTCTTTATTTTTGCGAGTGGAAGTATCATTTTTATGAAACTTTATAATGATGCTTTTGAAGAAAAAGAACGTTATCGTGTTTTAAGAAAAATAGGGATTAGTACAAAAACATTAAAAGCAGGTGTGCAAAAAGAATTGTTATTGACATATATTGTCCCATTTTTACTTATGAGTCTTTCTTCTTATTTTTCAGTGCATGCATTGGCTAATATGATGCAGACTGATTTGTTATCGGTCAATATATTGAGTGTAGGCGTCATTGCTATATTCTTTGTTGTATGTTATGGCTTATCAGTTGTTATATACTGTCAAAATGCAGGTATTTATGAAAAAGGATTCTAGTATCTCATCTAGAATCTTTTTTATTCAAAATATAAAACCATATCATACCAAGTTTCATTCGCAAGTGTTGATTGAGATAGACCAAGATTCATAAATCCAAACTTTTCATAATAATGAATGAGTTCCTCTTTACAAGTGAAAATACAACCTTTGCGATTTTGTTTTCTTGCATCCTCAATCAGCTGATACATCAGCTTTGAAGCATAATCATGATTTTGGTGCTTTAATGATGTATTGACACCTAAAATAGCTTGCCACTTTCCATTTTCATTATGAATACGAGGATCATGAAACATAACATCCTGAATGCGAGAATGATCAGTCACAGGACCATTGATAAAAGCAAGGATTTCTTTTTGCTCTTCCATAATCCAAAAGTGTTGAGGATATGTTTCTCATCTGTGTTTGTATTCAATTTCTGATATTCTTTCTTCAGGCGGATAACACTCATTACATATTTGCACAAGCATAGATAAATCTTCTAGACGAGCATGACGTATCATCATAAAGTTTCTCCTCATATTTAATAGATTGATATTGATTATAAAGTGTTAACTTTATTTTGAAAATATATATGGCATATAAAAAAATAAAATCTAAAGCTATATGTTTTGATAAAAAAATAGTATGATAATCATAGAGGTGAAATAGGATGGAAAAAAGGAAGTTTAAAAAATTAGGGATTGAATCATCGTTACTAGGTTTTGGATGCATGCGTTTTCCTTTAGATGAAAATGGGAATATTGAAGAAAAAGAAGCTGAACAGATGTTAGACATAGCGATTGCAAATGGAGTCACTTATATTGATACAGCATATCCATATCATAATGGAGATAGTGAACCATTTGTTGGGAAAGTCTTGAAAAAATATGATAGACATCAATATACATTAGCGACAAAATTGCCAATCTGGAATGTCAATAGTCAACAGGAAGCCAGAGAAATCTTTGAATCACAACTACAAAGATTAGATGTGGAATATGTAGATTTTTATTTGTTGCACGCTTTAGATGAAAAGAAATGGGAAAAAGTATTAGAATATCATATTATTGAATTATGTGAACAATTAAGACAGGAAGGAAAAATTAAATATTTAGGATTTAGTTTCCATGATGAATATCCTGTTTTTGAAAAAATATTAAAAGCTCATGATTGGGATTTTTGTCAGTTACAGTTAAATTATATGGATATGAATATTCAAGCTGGACAAAAGGGTGTTGATTTAGCCAACCAATTAGGAGTACCTATTGTTGTTATGGAGCCTATTAAGGGTGGAAGTTTGGCTACTTTACCACAAGATGTGACACAAATGTTTAAGGATTATGATGCAAACAGAACTTTAGCATCTTGGGCATTAAGATATGTAGGAACTTTGCCTGGTGTAAAAGTCATCTTAAGTGGGATGTCAACATTATCACAGGTTGAAGATAATTTAAAAACTTTTGAAGATTATCAGAATTTAAATGATGAAGAAATGAATATCGTTCAAAAAGTTGCAGATACATTACATGCTCGTACAAGAAATGGATGTACAGGTTGTGGATACTGTATGCCTTGTCCTTTTGGTGTTGATATACCTGCTAACTTTAGATATTGGAATAATTGTTTTGTTTATGATGATGAAAAATTATTTAAAGGAAAATATGAGAAAATGGAAGATCGGGATAAGGCCAGTCATTGTCAGCAATGTGGAGCATGTGAAAGAATGTGTCCACAACAATTACCAATTCGAGAGGATTTAAAACGTGTTGTACAAGATTTTGAGAGATAATCCATCTCTCTTTTTTTTATATCGGAAAGATGATAAAATGAATATACTGAAGGGAGAAGGTATTATGACGAAAAAGAAATGGATCATATTGATTTTATCCATTGTGATTATTATTGCAGGAGGAATTGGTGGATATATCTGGTATCAAAATGATCAAAAACAAAAAATATTAGATTCTATTCAACTGACTTTTACAGATCAGACAGTTATAGAATATGGGACTAACTGTCAGGCAGAGGAATTGGTTGCTAAACAAAGTGGACAATTATCAGCTCCTCAAATAGATACAATGACAATAGGAAAGCAGACTTTAGAATATAAAGTTTCTAAAGGTGAATTAAGTAAAACATTTTCACATGAAATAGAAGTGAAGGATACGCAGTTGCCAGAAATTAAATTGACAAAAGAGTCTGTAACACTTGATTATGGTGATCAATTTGATATGAAAAAATATATTGAATCGGTGAGGGATAAAGTAGATGGTGATTTAACATATGTCAGCCAAGATAAAGTTAAAGATGATCAAAACAACTACTATACATATGAAAGTAATGTCAATACAAAGAAGGCTGGAACATATAAAGTTGTTTTGAAAGCAGTCGATAAAAATCAAAACAAAGCTGAAAAAACATTGAAAGTGACAGTAAAAGAGGAAGTTAAAGAAGAAGTAATAAAACCTCAAAGTTCATCATCAACAACCTCATCTTCTTCATCATCTTCATCTTCGTCAAAACAATATGTCGCTTCACCCAATAATAAAGTGATTGTCATTGATCCGGGACATCAGGGACAGGGGAACAGCTCTTTAGAACCTATTGGACCAGGAGCATCAACAAAGAAAGCAAAAGTTGCTGGTGGAGCAACAGGAACATCAACAGGTATTCCTGAATCACAGACAACATTGGAAATTGGTCTCAAATTAAGAAATGAATTACAAAGTAGAGGCTATACTGTCATTATGACAAGAACAAGTCAAGGTGTTAATATTTCTAATAAAGAGCGTGCTATGATTGGTAACAACAATAATGCTGCTGCAGTTATCCATTTACATTGTGATGGAGCTGGATCAAGTGCTAGAGGAGCACATACGATTGCACCTGCAAGTGATAATCCTTATTGTTCATCTATTTATAGTGCTTCATCAAGACTAGCTCAAAATGTGATTAGCTCTTATTGTGCCAAGACAGGAATTAAAAGTCGTGGAGTATCTTATCGTAATGATTTGTCTGGATTAAATTGGAGTGAAGTCCCAGCTATTTATATTGAAATGGGATTTATTACGAATCCAACAGAAGATCAACTTTTAAATGATGATGCTTTTCAAACAAAATGTGCACAGGGTATTGCGGATGGAATAGATGCTTATTTCTAGGAGGATAACATATGCGTTATTATTCAAAGATTGGAGTTATATGGATGATAGCTATCGCTGTTATTGTTTGGTGCAATTATATGTTACTAAAGCTAGTTACATGGCGATTAGATGATTGGGGTATGTGGTTAACATTACTCATTTTCATTCCTATTGATGTTTTATTTGTGATATGTACTTTTTGGACATATTATGAGTTTCATGATGATTATTTGGAAGTCAGAAGTGGTTATTTCTTTCATGAGGATATTCCATACTATGATATTCGTTCTTTTAAAGAAACGCATAATCCACTGGGTTCCTGTGGTTTATCACTTGATCGTCTTGATATCATATATAAAGCACAAAAGGGAAGAAATGGAAATAGTGAAGTCTTGATTTCACCAGTTAAAAAGCAGGAGTTTATTCAAGAATTAGAAAAACGTAGTCGAATCTTTTTATCAAAATAGTCATGAAAAAAATGACTATTTTTTAGTTGCGATAAAAAAGTCGTAAAATAATAGAAAGTTTGTAGACTTTTTTTATGAAATTGATTAGAATAGGGGTGTAAATTAGAAGACAAAGGAGATAGGAACAGTATGAGTGGTTTTTTTGGGGTAGCGTCACAAAATGATTGTGTCATGGATTTGTTTTTTGGAGTAGATTATCATTCACATTTAGGAACAAGAAGAGGTGGTATGGCCGTTTATGGAAAGGATGGTTTTCAACGTTCTATACATAATATAGAAAATTCACCTTTTAGAACAAAGTTTGAAAAAGATGTTGAAGAATTTGCTGGAAATATTGGAATTGGATGTATTTCTGATAGTGAGGCACAGCCATTGTTGGTGAATTCGCATTTAGGATCATTTGCGATTACAACAGTTGGAAGAATTAATAATTTAGATGAATTAAGAACATTATGCTTTGAACAGGGAAAGACACATTTCTTGGAAATGAGCGGGGGAGAAATCAATCCAACAGAAATGGTGGCTGCATTAATTAATCAAAAAGAGTCAATTGTGGAAGGAATTCAACATGCTCAAAAATTAGTCAAAGGATCAATGAGTATATTGGTAATGACGAATGAAGGGATTTATTGTGCAAGAGATAAATTAGGAAGAACGCCTGTTATTATTGGAAGAAAAGATGATGCTTATTGTGTCACTTTTGAAAGTTCTGCTTTCTTAAATCTTGGTTATCATCATTATAAAGATTTAGGATCAGGAGAAATTGGTTTTATTTATCCTCATGGATTTACACAAAAAGTCAAACCAAACGATCAAATGAAAATTTGTTCATTCTTATGGGTTTATTATGGATATCCAACTTCGACATATGAAGGTGTGAATGTTGAAAAAATGCGTTATGATTGTGGAAGTATGCTCGCAAAACGTGATCAGGGAACAGTGACACCTGATAGTGTAGCTGGTGTACCAGATTCAGGATTGGCGCATGCAATTGGATATGCTAATGAATCTGGAATTCCATTTGCAAGACCATTTATTAAATATACACCAACTTGGCCACGTTCATTTATGCCGCAAAGTCAAGGTCAAAGAAATTTAATCGCAAAAATGAAACTCATTCCTGTAAAAGAATTAATTAAAAATAAAAGTTTATTATTGATTGATGACTCTATTGTCAGAGGAACACAATTAAGAGAAACAACAGAGTTTTTATATCAATCTGGGGCTAAAGAAGTTCATGTGAGACCAGCCTGTCCACCTATCTTATATGGATGTAAATACTTGAATTTCTCACGTTCTAATTCAGAATTAGATTTAATTACACGTCGTGTGATTAAAGATTTAGAACAAGGTGATGTCACTGATGAAATATTAGCTGAATATGCAAATCCTGATAGTGAAAAATATCAACAAATGTTAGATGAAATCTGTAAGAGATTGAAATTCACTTCTTTAAGATATCATCGTTTAGATGATTTGATTGAATCTATTGGTATTGAACCTTGTAAGTTATGTACTTATTGTTGGGATGGAAAAGAATAAAAGTGATTAGAGCGTATGCTTTAATCATTTTTATTTGATTATTTTCAAAATATAATATATAAAGAATAAAGAGGTGAAACGATGATTACATTTGAAAATATAACGTAAACAAAATCAGTTTATACACATTTTTTACCCATTTTATTAATTCCTCTGATAACGCCCTATTTAAAAAAAGCAGACATTCCATTTGAAACACTTGGATTAGAAGATTTAACTGTTGATCATCAATTGACTGGTGAAATTCAACCAGTATATAAAAAGAATGTAGAAGACGCAAGAGAAAAATATAGAAATGCAGGATATCAAAATGTAAGATGCATAGGTGCGATTATAACGCATATATCTCCTGATGATTTTAATACTATGACACTTCAATTCTTTGGTGATACAATGGATTTGGATTTTGCTAGTGAACAACGTTTGGCTAAGGAAAAATCTGATGCACTTTATGAATCTTCTTATAAAGATTGGCTTCCAGAAGGAACGTTACCAGTTAGTGACAATAAAAATAAATAAAAATTGTCAAATGGTAAGATGTTTGATATAGTTTGGATGTATGAAATTAAAGGAGAAATACATGGATAGAACAAAACAGATTGAACAAAGTATTATAAAGAAATATCGAAAACCAATATGGAGAAAATTTGTGAAGGCTATTCAGACATATGATCTTATTCAACCAGGTGATAATATTGCAGTGTGCATTTCTGGGGGAAAAGATTCTATGTTAATGGCTAAGTTATTACAGGAAATTAAACGTCATGGACAGTTTGATTTTGGATTGGTTTTCTTATCAATGGATCCAGGATATAATGAGAAAAATCGTAAAAAAATTGAAGAGAACGCAAAAATTATGGGAATACCTGTTCAGTTTTTTGAATCAGATATTTTCAAGGTTGTCACAAATATTGAGAAATCTCCTTGCTATTTATGTGCAAGAATGCGACGTGGTTTTTTATATGCGAAAGCCAAAGAATTAGGATGCAATAAAATCGCATTAGGACATCATTTTGATGATGTCATTGAAACAATTCTTATGGGAATGTTTTATGGTTCACAAATACAAACGATGATGCCTAAACTACATAGTACAAACTTTGAAGGAATGGAATTAATTAGACCGATGTATTTAATAGAAGAAAAAGATATTATCAATTGGTGTAAATATAATGATTTATCTTTTATTCAATGTGCCTGTCGTTTTACTGAAGAAATGGAAGAATTAGGAGAAGTGCATCATACTTCTAAACGAGAAGAAATGAAAAACTTATTAAAATATTTAGAAACAATGAATCCTAATGTGAAAAAGAATGTTTTTAAAAGTGTAGAAAATGTGAATTTGGCAACCATTATTTCATATAGCGATGAATCAGGAAGACATCATTTTTTAGATGATTATGATAAAGGAGAATAAAATGTTTTCAAGATTTGAATTATTAGTAGGAGAAGATAATATCCAAAAGTTAAATCAGGCTCATGTCATTGTATTTGGTGTTGGTGGTGTTGGTGGATATGTTGTTGAAGCACTGGTGAGAAGTGGTATTGGACATATCACAATAGTAGATAATGATGTTATTTCTTTGTCGAATTTAAATCGTCAAATTATCGCAACACAGGAAACCATTGGTCAAAAGAAAGTTGATGTGATGAAAAAAAGAATATTATCAATTCATCCTGAGTGTGACGTGACAACATTGGATATGTTTTATTTACCTGAAACAGCTGATCAAATTGATTTATCACAATACGATTATGTGGTTGATGCCATAGATACAATCACTTCTAAAATAGAATTGGCTGTTCGTTGTGACCAAAAGATACCTTTGATCAGTTCAATGGGAACAGGAAATAAAATGAATCCAGCATTATTACAAGTCAGTGATATTTATAAAACATCTGTTTGTCCACTTGCTAAGGTGATGCGTAGAGAATTGAAGAAACGTCGTGTCAAACACTTAAAAGTTGTTTATTCTCAAGAATTACCAATGAAACCTTATGCATCAGATGAAATAACCCATAAAAGAACTATTCCAGGAAGTACAGCTTTTGTACCTTCTAGTGCGGGACTTTTAATTGCCAGTGAAGTTGTTAAAGATTTGTTGAAATAAACAAATCTTTTTTCACATTTATGGATTATTGACATATGTTAAATTGAGGTGTAAAACATGCGTGAACAACTTCAATCTTATATTTATACAGAAAAATTTTTAGCTCAACTTTATCGTCGAGCAGCAGCTTTAGCTTCATCACAGGAAGAAAAAAATGCATTATTGGCTTTTGCTCAAAATGCTGAAACAAATGCCAATTACTTGAATTATTTTTATAAGTTAGAATATGGTGTTAACTTTGATCCAATGGTCCCAGAGATTAATTTACAGGGAGGATACAGGGCAGTATTAAATGAAATATTGAAACTTGAAATCAGTTCTTATCTTGAATATCGTAAACTCACATATAATCAAAGTAACAATGAGTTTAGAGAAACAGTGAGAGCTATTTCTGATACAAAGCTTGGACATATTTTAACAGTTTTAGCAATTATTACGAATTTGAATACTCCACAGACCAATGGCTAACAGTTTTGTTAGTCATTTTTGTATTCTTTTAGAAATATTGACTAAATATTTTCTTTATTTTTGAAAAGTGATATACTAAGCTTGCAAAGGAGGAGAAGATATGGGAGTCGTATATACGAATCGTAATCGAAAGAAATATATTGCTATTGGAGGTCTTGTAGCGATTGTTGTGATTGTGGCAGTAGTGTTATTCTTTTTATTATCAGGGAATAATAATGAATCCACATTAAAGAACTTTTATGCACAAATATCTGAAAAGAAATATGAAGATATGTACAATAGTCTAAGTAGCGAATCACAGAAATCTTATGATCAGCAAACATTTGTGGAAAGAAATCAGAATATTTATGAAGGTATTGAAGCAAGTAATTTTCAAATTGAAGTTACAGATGAAACTGATAATGAATTAACATATAATGTGAAAATGAATACGATTGCTGGAGAAGTTACTTTTGAAAATAAAACAACGATTGAAGATGGAAAAATTGTGTGGGATGATTCATTTATTTTTCCAGATTTAACACAAAATGATAGAGTGAGAGTTTCAGAAGATGAAGCAATCAGAGGACAAATTTTAGATCGTAATGGAAAAATGTTGGCAGGACAAGGAGAAGCTTATTCTGTTGGTTTAGTAAGAGGTAAACTGAATGGTGAAAATGATTACGACCAACTGGCTGAGTTGTTAGGTTTAACAAAAGAAAGCATTCAAAAAACAATGAGTGCATCATGGATTCAAGATGATTCTTTTGTTCCATTAACAACAATTCCATCAACAGATACACAGTTAGAAAACCAATTACTACAAATTCCAGGAGTACAGCTCAATACAGTTGAAGTTCGTACTTATCCATATGGTGAAGTGACATCACATTTAACTGGATATATGCAACAGGTAACTGCTGAAGATTTAGAAAAACATCAAGGTGAAGGTTATACAGAAACATCAATGATTGGAAGAAGCGGTATTGAAGCAGCATATGAAAAACAGTTAAAAGGAACAAATGGGGCAACAATTTCTATTGTTGATGAAAATGGAAGTACAAAGAGTACAGTTGCTACGCAGGAAAAACAGGATGGACAGGATATTACATTAACTATAGATATTGATTTACAAAGAGATTTATATAATGCATTTGATGAAGATCAAAGTGCATCAGTTGCGATGAATCCAACAAATGGTGAAGTTTTGGCTTTAGTCAGCACACCATCTTTTGACAGCAATGATTTTATTTATGGTTTTTCAACGGAAGAATGGGATGCTTTAAACAATGATGAAGATCAACCATTAACAAATCGTTTTAGAGCAACTTGGGTGCCTGGTTCAACAATGAAGGCTATAACAGCAGCCATTGGATTGGAAACTGATTCTTTAGATGCATCTAAAGATTTTGGAGCTGAAATGAAATGGCAAAAAGATTCTAGTTGGGGAGATTATTTTGTCACAACTTTACATGCACCAAATCCAAATAATTTAAGAAATGCTTTAATTTATTCTGATAATGTTTATTTTGCGAAAGCAGCATTAGAAATTGGAAAAGATAATCTTGAAAAAGGATATAAATCTTTAATGATTGGAGAAGATATTCCTTTTGAATTGGCTCTTACAAAATCACAATATACAAGTGATTCATTTGATGATGAAATACTAATTGCAGATAGTGGATATGGACAAGGCCAGATTCTTATGAATCCAGTTCAAATGACATCTATTTATAGTTCTTTTATAAATGATGGTAAAATGATGACACCACATGTTGTGAAATCAACAGAAACATCAGTTTGGGCAGAACCATTTTCTAAAGAAACAACGGATGAAATCAAATCTGATTTGATTCAAGTTGTTGAAGACAATAATGGAACAGCACATGCTTTAAATAACAGTCAATATCAGTTAGCTGCAAAAACAGGAACTGGAGAGATTAAGGATTCACAAGATGATACAACAGGAACAGAGCTTGGATGGTTATCTGTTGCTTCTACTGATTCATCAAAACCAATTGTCATTACAACAATGGTAGAAGATGTCAAAGGTCGTGGTGGAAGTAATTATGTTGTTAATGGTGTTAAACAGCCACTGATGTCATATTTACAAAAATAACGGAGTGATGACTCCGTTTTTTAAATACTTTTTTTGAAAATATAAAATAGCTTTACTATAAAAATGAATATGTTATACTGATAGTGAGAAGAGATATTATTTTAAATATTTAAATTATTTTCATATCAAATAATATATTATAAAGATAAGGTAGGTGAAAAAGGTATGAAAAGAATAGGAATGTTTGTATTGAGTGCAGTTTTAGCTTTTGCTATGAGTGGATGTCAAGTCAATGACAATCAGGTTGATATGGTAGAGGTGGCAGAAAAATGAGTCAGTTATTCACAAGAAGTCATGCAAAAGGCAGAAGAAGATCCCAGTGATATTGCATCACAAGAACAAATCTATCAGGATATGGAAGCTGAATTTCAAGATGTCATGGAAGAAGATACACTTAAAGATGTCCAAATAAAAATTGTGACATTTATCATGAATGAGTTATCATCGTATTCATTACCTGTCACAATTCAATCTGTTTCTATTGAAGAAGGTGATAGTCAAGTTTTGACAGTTAAATTCAAAGATCAAAACCAAAAACAGGGAGAAGTTATTTTAAGAATGCAGGAAAATAATGGAAAGATTTCTTATGTAGGAGTTTATGGAAAATGAATAGGAAAATAGATCAATTATTTATAAAGATACAATGGTTTATTATTTTGATAGCAGGTATATTTTTATTGCTTCATGGAGCGCATCAGAATTTAGTCATTATCATATGGATATTTTCCATATTATGCAATGCTTTTTGGGCAAGAGGAAGTCGTATTGCAAATGTAGAATATACTTATTTTCGTTTATTTCGTCGCTATCCAACAATTTGGTTAGCCATCAGAATGCTGTTGGTTGTGATGATGTCATTATTCGTTATTGGATATGCAATATAAAAACATCTCAAATGAGATGTTTTTATATTGCAATTTCTTTTAATTTATTAATGAGCATATCAGGTAAAGTTTGTATATCTTCTATAAATAAACTATTAGGATATGTTTTTGTAATTAATGGGGCAGTTTGAATACCAATTCCAATGACATCTATATTCTTATCTTTTTTATAAAGATGTGTTAATTCATGAATATGTTCAACACCATGAGTATCACCATCAGATAATACAAAAACAAAACCTTTTCTTTGCCTTTTATAGTCAGCTAGTTTTTTTAATACATATTCCAAAGCTATATCCTCATGTGTTCCACCAGATGTATGCATTGCAAAGATACGATCTAACATATATCTTTTTTGACAGTCTTGAAAAGATACAATTTCAGTGAGTTGTACTTTGGTTTGTCCTAAAGCTTTATGAGATGAGATGCAAAAGGGGATTTTTAAAGTTTGTAATACTCTTGCCAGTTCAAAACAGCCTTTCATAGTATTGATTATTTTTTCTCCGCTCATTGATTCACTTGTATCGACAAGAATATAAACGCATAAATCTTTCTTTTGGCCTTGTTTATGTTCCTTAAAAACACGACCATCTAAAGTAGCACGGTAAAGATTTTGCTGATCTAAATGTCTACCATATTCTAATCTATGTTTTGTACGACTTTTAGAAGCATACATTCTTTCACGTTTAAAAAGTCTTGCCAGTTTATTACTTCGGACTATACTTTCACGTTGACTTCTTAAAGCAATAATACCATATTGAGTTGGTGTTGTTCTTTCTAAAGGAGATAAAACAATAGATTGTTCAATAGTTGATTGATATGTTTGGGTTTGAAGCCTTTTTTCTGATTGTTTTCTTTGTTTTTCTTCACGTCTATGAATATCTTGTAAAATTTGATGATTATTTGTTTTTTCTGCTTCATTTTCTAGAGATTCAATACGTTGAAATTCTTCATCAGAAAGATTCATTTTGTATTTTGTTGGTGTTTCTTGTGGCTGAGTATCATTAGAAGTGTTATTTTGAAATTGAACAGCAATTTCACTGGATATTTGTGAAAAAAGACTGTTAGAGATGCCAGATATTTTAGAGCCGTTTTGAATAGTATCAATGATTTCTTTGACAGTTTCTTCCATAATAGGTGAACAGAGCTGTAAAATCATTTGAGCTATTTCTAAACGCTCAGTTGTATTATGGGTTTGTAAACGTCCCTTAATAGCCAGCTTTCTTATTTCAGTAAAATGCTGATGCAAATAGCGTGGCAGATAAACAATGCTATCATTTAATTTAAAGCGATAACCATAAGTGCAGATAGCCATTATTTCTTTAATGATTTTATCCATAAGAAATGAGGTGTCATGATGATTATGGTTTTCTTTCATAAAAGCCAGTATGATGGCTTGTCTGGCATACATTAAAGCATTCCATGTTTCAGGATATTCTATTCCCATAGCATTTTCAACTGCACCTTCTTCAATGGCTTTTAAGACTAATGGAAGATTGGTTTGATAGACATAATGGAAAAGAATGTCTTTCAAATCACGATATTTGATTTCTTTATTTAAATATGCTTTGGCACTTTGATTGGCCATATCTAAAGCTTCAGTGGCTTTTTGATAGACATGGGATAGCACTTGAAAATCAGTATATAACAAAGAAGCCAGTTCGTGTAATTCCAGACCTTCCATAAACATGGCATAACCTTGAGGATGAAAGTTTGCAAAATAACGATAAGGGGCTTGTTCGCCTAAAATAATGAGTGCTTTTTGATTTTGGATTTGTGAATAATGCTGATTGCTTGTATCTATTTGTAATTGAACAGGCATTCTGGCATAGAGAGCAGCATTTTTTTTAAGTTTTCTTTTTTCATCTTGTGATAACATATTTTATACCTTTATGCTTCCTGTTCAACAAATTCATGAACGATTAATGACATCACTGAAGAAGCAGCACCGTTTGTTGATAAAATTTGACGAACATCTTCCAGATTAAGAATTTCATCATCTTCCTCAGCTAATTCAGAAATAATAGTGACTAGACTGGCACGTAATACATCACCATCTAAGTCAACTGTTTTATTAGCCCAGTTTAATAAGGTTCTCAAGTCAATTCTTTGTGTTGTTTCATTTCCTTCGTTTATAATAACATTATTGAAAGCATCGAGTAATGATGCCATTTGAGTTGCTGTTTTTAAGTCGATATCTGTTTCCTTGACAATAATTTGTGCCATTTTATCAATAGGTAATTGACTGATTTTTATTTTATTTTGAATACGTGATTTATGAGAAAGGTTCATTTCATTCGTTCCAGCATAACCAATATTCATACTTTCAGCAAATCTAAACAAAGGATGTGCATGAATAATTTCACCATTATCTAATATTTTTTGCTTTGTACCATCGAGAACATCATTTAATGAAGAAATAATATCACTATCAACCATATTAATTTCATCAAAAATAAACATTCCACCATATTTCATCATTAAACTTAAAGGACCATATTCAAAAACAGTTTCACCATTTCTTAAGACATATTTACCAAATAATGTTGATTCATCAATAGAACGACTTCCTACCATTTTCAGTGACGGTAAACCTAATGCCCCAGCAACACAAAGTAATTTTGTTGTTTTACCTGTTCCTGAAGGACCATAGTATAAACAAGACCAAGTTTTTCCTCTTTGAAATGATTTGATTAAATCAAAATCATTTTGATCTAAAAAATGACGATTTTGCATATATAAACGTTCATTATCTTTGATAGATTCCTGTAAAAATAATGGAAGCTTTTGTTTTTCCTGATCACTATAAAGAGGATTGATATCTAAAATAGTATAAGAAGCTGTAGATAAAGACTCATAAATTTTTTCTTGAGATTGTAAATCAAGTAAGAGATTTTGAGGATCTTTTTGAAACAGAAAGGTTTCACATAATGATTGTGTGTTAAATGTAATATGTTGATGTTGCATAAATTCTTCAACAGAATCATAATGTAAAGATAAGAAACAGTCAGGTTGATTCATCATTTCTTTTACAAGTTCAATGAGCCTATTTGCTATATGTAAAACATATTTATATTCATTGGCATCCCATTGTTGACCATGCTCATGTTGTGACATATCAATATGACGCCAATTTTCATAAATATCAGCAAATTCTTCAATCTGATATTGATTATATAAGTAATTAATAGCTGTTAAAAGTAAACGATATAGACTATCGCTTTCTTCATTGATAGTTGCCATAATAAAACGATGCTCATGAAAAGAATATTCTAAATAAGCTTCTATTTTATTTTGATGAATGATTTGAAATAAAAGAGAATGCTCATGGATAAAAACAAAAACAAAATCATGTTGATAGTGACTATGAACAATACCTTGTATAGCTTTAGCAGTATCATGTTGATAAGGATATGTTGTGTGAGGGATGAGCTCATCTGTGCTTTCAGTCCCATATAGAATCATGTCACTATGATATCCTGGTGAGATCGAATAGGGTTTAAATTGTTTAAGTGTATCAAGTATCATATATCTTACTCCTTTTCTGTTTCATATTATAACATGTATCAGACATATCACAAATTATGTGCTTATATAAATAAAAAAACGATCATAAGATCGTTTGTTTGAAAAATGGTGACCTGTACGGGATTCGAACCCGTGAATGCATGCGTGAAAGGCATGTGAGTTAACCGTTTCTCCAACAGGCCATAAAAATGGCGCTTGAAGTAGGACTCGAACCTACGACCGATCGGTTAACAGCCGATTGCTCTACCAACTGAGCTATTCAAGCGTATGGAGCGGGTGATGGGAATCGAACCCACGTAGTCAGCTTGGAAGGCTGAAGTTCTACCATTGAACTACACCCGCAAAAGAATGGTGCCCAGGGCCGGAGTCGAACCGGCACGGATTTTAAGGTCCGCAGGATTTTAAGTCCTGTGCGTCTACCAATTTCGCCACCTGGGCATATGTGCTTTTAATGGTGACCCGCAGGCGACTCGAACGCCTGACCCTCTGATTAAAAGTCAGATGCTCTACCTACTGAGCTAGCGGGTCAAAAGATGGTGGGGAGGGGCGGATTCGAACCACCGAACCGAAAGGAACTGAGTTACAGTCAGCCGCGTTTAGCCACTTCGCTACCTCCCCGTATATGGTGCCGGCTAAAGGACTTGAACCCTCAACCTACTGATTACAAGTCAGTTGCTCTACCAATTGAGCTAAGCCGGCAAATAAATGGTGGAGGTTAACGGGCTCGAACCGCTGACCCTCTGCTTGTAAGGCAGATGCTCTCCCAACTGAGCTAAACCTCCAACATGGCTGGGATAGCTGGATTCGAACCAGCGCAATGACAGAGTCAAAGTCTGTTGCCTTACCGCTTGGCTATATCCCAACAGTGCTTATTTAATATATCAATTTTTTGGAGTATAGTCAATATTTTTTAAGCGAAAATTTAATTTTTTTCATATTTCCCTCCATTTCCGTCCGCCTTTGTCGGTCGGACACAAACATTTTATTAAAATCATTTCCCTCCAATCGTTTTTATAGTATCCTATAAGAGAGGTGGTATACTACAGAGC